>CAZNLA010000007.1:0-37566 GCA_964573385.1 uncultured bacterium | reverse complement strand
GGATTAAATTAGAGCCAGGCGAACAGGGAAGCGGATTTGTATTCGCTGAAGAAGTTGTTGGCGGTGCGGTACCTAAAGAATATTTCAAACCGGTAGAACAGGGAATTAAAGAAGCAACACAAAACGGCGTTCTCGGTGGTTATCCGGTAATCGATATTAAAGCAACCCTGTATGACGGATCATACCACGAAGTTGACTCCGACGAAATGTCATTTAAATTCGCTGGTTCCATGGCTTTCAAAGCCGCCATGAGAAAAGCGAAACCGATTTTGTTAGAACCAATTATGAAGGTTGAAGTCGTTTGTCCGGAATTAAACATGGGTGACATCATGGGCGACCTTAGCAGTCGCCGTGCCCACATCATGGGTATCGACGACCAATCCGGCAACCTGAAAGCTATCCGCGCCAACGTGCCACTGTCAGAAATGTTCGGTTACGCAACAGTAACCCGGTCATTAAGCCAGGGCCGCGCAACTTTCAGTATGGAACCATCACACTATTCGGAAATGCCAAAGAACCTTGCCGAAGAAGTAATGGGAAGCCGGGCTAAGGATTAATTGCAAATTGGAAATTGTAAATTGCAAATTGCAAATTAATTAAAAATTAAAAATGTAAAATTAAAAATTAATCTACACCTTACCGGTTTTTGCCTGTAAGGTGTTTTTTTTGCATATTAAATTATCGGTTGAAGTCGTATGAACGGTAGAAAACGATAATTTGTTTCATTGTGAGATTTTATTATACAGGTTTCAGGTTTCCAATCTTCACTCTTCACTCTTCACTCTTCACTCTTCACTCTTCACTCTTCACTCTTTAAAATTTCTCTCTTCAAAAAAAATCTTCCTACATTTGCTGACATTGGGTATAATATAGTTGATGAAGAAAGCTACGTGGTTTTATCCTTTAATATTTTTAATTACTGCCTTAATTATATCCGGTTGCGCGCGTTACCCGTCGACGGTGGTGATACCGGTTACTCCCGGTGGGTTCAGGATGAAATCTGAGATATATGTTCGGGGTAAAATAAACCCGGCAAGTTATTATTTTTTTGTGTTGGATAATTCTGCTGACCCTAATATTGGTCCGGTCCCGGTAGGTACCGCGCCAAACTCTGCTGATATAGCCAAATATGGAGACGCGTGGAGTATTTTGGGGCCAGTTGGGGTAGGCGCGGATATATACAGACCTAATTTTTACGTTGAATACAGTCAGCAAACCGGTGGGGCGTTTCGCCAGTTTCGGTTGCGGGCAGATGGGAAAAGTTATGAATTTGTAGGAAATCCACTAATCGGTGAAGTAACATCCGGTGGTGATGGATTAAGGGTTGAGGTGGAAAGCACCGCTATTAGTACAACAACACCAACAATATTAAAAATGAATTGGATAACTATGGATAATATAACAATGCCAACTCAGGCAACAGATATTAAAGATTTCGACGCTTTGGGACCATTGGGCAACGACTTCTTTTCCATGCAAAATTTAAAAACATCAGGGAAATGGGAAAGTGGGTGGAGTTTGCCTGAACTGCAATATAATGAATCATACCCCACCGGACTACGCGAAAGTACAACTAATATTCCAGCATTAGATATTATCCGCTGGAATATAGAACTTATCGTACAATAAATCTTCGAAATAACGAACAAACGAGGGTAAGAACAGAGGTTATTGCAAAACATATTTTCCTAATTATAGATTCTATTTCCCAAATCCCCCCTTAATCCCCTCCGAAATGAAATAGGAAGAACGTCAATCAGGGACTGACACCGAATGGCGAAGCCAGAAGGGTGTCTGTCCCATCGGGTTTTGCAAAATCTTCTACAACCTTATCCTCTGTTTATCGCATTAATTACACGGGTCATACCATTAACCAGAGTCGCATGATTTGTGGCAAAATTCATTCGGAGAAATTCATTACCGGATGTACCGAATATATTTCCTGCTGTCAGGCGTACCTGCGCGTCTCGCAGTATCATCGCTACAATATCATCGCTGTTCTGACGTAATTGCCGGCAATCAAGCCACGCCAGATATGTGCCTTCCGGTGGCGAAATTAGATTAATTTTTGTCGTATCTTTAAAATGCCGGCACATTAATGACCTGCTGGTATCCAGATATTTCAGCAATTCATCCAACCATTCATCACAAGCGGTATACGCTTGTTCCAATGCGATATAGGCAAAAAGATTTTGATGTGTATTTCCACATCCTATTTTCTCCCGTCGTATTTTATCCCGCAATACATGGTTAGCCACAATCTCATAAGATATGTTAAGACCTGCAATGTTAAATGTTTTACTTGGTGACATACAGGTTACTGTCATATCAGCAAAATCGGCAGATAACGAGGCGAAGGGTGTATAAGGTCGCGACCAGGTGAAATCTGCGTGGATATCATCCGAGATAACAATTACACCATTTTCAAGACAAATATTGCCTAATTTAGTAAGTTCTTCTGCTGTCCATACGCGACCAACCGGATTATGCGGATTGCATAGAATCAGTAATTTAGCATCCTTAACCTGCGTTGCCAATAAATCAAAATCCATCTGATAATCAACCCCGTCGAATAGCAGTGTATTATCCACCACCACACGTTGATTATTTTGAATAACAGAAAAAAACGGATGGTAAACCGGTGACTGGATAATTATCTTATCACCCGGGTCAGACAACGCGCGAATAATGGTGCAAAGTGAGGTAACAACACCCTGATTCATTGCTATCCAACTATCCTTAATATCCCAATGGTAACGTCGTTTTACCCACGCGGAAATTATCTCATAAAAATTTTCCGGGTATCCGGTATATCCATAAATATTATGCGCGACACGATTCTCCAACGCGGCAGATATGGGCAACGGTGTGGTAAAATCCATATCAGCAAGGCACATGGGTATAGACGTATCCGAAGGAAGTCCTTTCCATTTAATGCTATTGGTATTATGACGATCTATCAAATTATCAAAGTTATACATACAGAAATCCTCTTTACATTTACAATTTTATCATTTTTACTCTTTACTGTATAATTTAATTGCAGATATTTAAAGGGTAAATGTATGAAAACAATATTATGTTACAATAGATGGCAAGAGATATTTCCTGTTGAAAGTGGAGTGAATGAAGTCGTTTTTACCGCAGAAAATGGTACAAAAATTATTCGGCCGACATTTTACCACCAACCAGCTATTATGCAATATGACCAGCACGGTTATGAACATGTTGTTCCAGATAGCGACAAGGTATTAGCTGTTCGATTTTCACCGACTATCCCCGGTAAATGGCAATGGCGCGCCATGGAAAAAGGTAAATGCAGGTTCAGGGGTTCTTTTTTATGTGATGAGTCATCTGATAACGGGTTTGTAGAAATTAGTCGGCACGACCCGCGATATTTTGCCTTGAGTAATGGCATGCCTTTTGTACCGATAGGATTAAATCTCGTTGCCCCACCCCAATACCCATTGCCGGCAGGTGGTGAATTTGCCCAGTCACAACAATTGGGCACATTAGGGGCACAGGAATACAGAAGATGGTTTATAAAATTAGCGAATAACGGTGGTAATTACGCGCGTTTATGGTTATCTCACCCATATTTCAGTGTGGATGGTGAAAATGCGGGGGAAATTGATTTAACCGCATTTGCCAGATTAGATGAAGTAATACTACTGGCACGCAGTTGCGGTATAAAATTAAAATTATGTCTGGAACATTTTCGCCATGTCGGCAAAAATAATGAACCCCAAATATTTACCCATATAATGCGCAACCCAGAAACGGGTGAAATAGCGACAAATATGGATGAATGGTTTCAAAATGAGACATGGCAACAGTTATGGTGGAAAAAGATAGACGCGTATCTTGCCCGGTACGGCAACGACCCGGTGGTGATGGCATGGGAATTATGGAACGAGATAGACTGTTGCTCCACCAGTAATTGGAGGGTTCAACGTGACTGGACAGAAAAAACTTTAATAAAATTGAAATCATTAACCCCGGCAAACCTTGTTACTAATTCGCTGGGGAGTTTCGATTGGCATGGCAAACAGGCCATTCAGAACGATTTTCATATGAACGCGATGGATTTTCAACAGATACATCGTTACCTTGACCAGGGAGCAGGACTTGATATATGTAAAAGCGATACTGTGGCGTTATCTGTTGATGGGGTAATACACGGTCGTCGCGATGACCGTCCGGTAATCCTGACCGAAACCGGCGCAGTAAACAATTCCCATACCGGCCCATTCCGCTATTATCGCTGGGACGAAGATGGACTAATTTTTCACGACACCACCTACCCCGCCTTCTTTGCGGGTGCTGCCGGTAGCGGACACATATGGCATTGGGACCAATATGTAGACCAGAAAAATTTATGGCCGGGATTTAAAGCACTGGCACAGGTAATAGACGGTATAGCAATTGACCAGGAATATTTTCGCACCATTGACCTGTCAACCGATAAATACTGGTGTTTAATATTAAAAGGTCGCACATGCACATTAGGATGGTTGCGCAGTAAATACGACAATTGGGACCGAATATTGCGGGATAGAAAAATACCAATGCCAATAAATGCTGTAGTTGACTTCAATAAAATTATTTATAACCTTGATAATGTAGAACTATTTCACCCCTGGCCTGATGACGGAACCGGACAGTCACAACATTGGATATACCATGGTGAACCAGAATTTTTTGACAATGATTTTTTCTGCACAGACAAAGTGGATAAAGCGACAATAGTAAACAGCACAATAAAATTCCCGGAATTTTACCATGGCTTATTATTCAGGATATGGCATTGCGAGATTTGAACAATAGATCTTAGAAAATCAAATTTTATACTATCATTAACTATTATTAATATTATAATCCATAAATTAAATTCATAAACTTTATTTCTGAGACTTTTATAGTTTAGTATACCATCAACCAATTTCATTCATTTAATACCAGATTCAGACATGTATTTTTTTATTATTGATATCGGAATTACAAAATTAATATTTTGTGACTCACGTAAATAACTTACTACAATTCCTACCACATTACCTTCACTATCAACAACTGGACCACCACTACTTCCTGGTGATATTGCTGTATTTGTTTGAATTTCAATTACTTCACCTTTATCATTTTTTTCAAGTCTACTCACAATTCCATCTGAAAAAGTTCCCTCTTGACCTAGCGGATTACCAAGTGCATATAATTTTTCTCCAATTAATAATTTGCTTACATCAGCAAGTGGTAACAACTTATACTTTTTCGTTATTGGAACTTTTAATATTGCAACATCAATCTTTTTATTACAATTTATTATAGTGATAGGCATAATCTTTTCTTTTTGATTAACAATTCTAGCATAACCATATTTTGCGCCACTGATCACATGTTCATTTGTAATAATCATTCCATCGCTAATAAAAAAACCACTGCCTAAACTATTGTTATCATCATCTTTCGTAAGAATAATAACAACAGAACCTTTCATATCCTCATATATAACTGTTGGATCTTTCTTTAGTTTCTTTCTAATTTTATCATCTTTAATTTCATTAATATCTTCAGATGGTTCTACATATGAAACCATTGTATCATTTATCAAAATAGCTAACTGCTTCTTACCTTCTTCACTACCATTTTCTACAGCTTTTTGATACCATTTTATTGCTTCAGAAATATTTTTCGTTACTCCTTTACCATAACGGAACATTCCAGCTATTTTTAATTGGGAATTAACATCTCCTTTTTGTGCCGCAGATAATAACTCCTGATATTCAATAATATCGCTTTTCGTCACTGTTTTATTATTAAATGCATCTGAAATAGATTTCATCATGACTTTATAAATTTCATCATATTTAATCTTTGCTTTTTCATCACCTTGGTCTGCTGCGTTTTTATACCATTTCATTGCCTCTGTGTAACTCACTTCAACACCACGACCATTTTCATATAAGACACCCATATTATATAAAGAAGGCGAATATCCTTGATCAGCGGATTTTCGATACCATTTCATCGCTTCGTTATAATCTTTTAATACTCCTTTTCCGGATTCACACATTAATCCGCAATGCCATTGTGCCAAAGCATCGCCATTTTGACTTGCTTTAAAATACCATTGAAACGCTATTTTAAAGTCTTGTTTTACACTTTTTCCTTCTTCATATAAATATCCTAGCCTAATCTGTGATTTAACGTCACCATTCGTTGCTTCTTTAACTAATGTCTCTAATTTAACCATACTCAATTGCTCTGAATATGCGACATTAATAACACCTGTTTGCATAAGCATTATTATTATTAAATAATTCAAACCCTTACATTTAAATAACATACATTTCTCCTGACTAATATATGAATTGTTTTAATAATACACATATTATTAAAACAAAACAACTTTTCGCTTTTTTTCATACAATAAAATGATTATTAAACTCAGTAATTAACAACACAACGAAATCCAATATACTTATAGTATGATTTGGAGCTAATTCCTTTCATATATCCATCTCTAAATAATGAATCACCTTCACTGCGATGTACCCGAATATTTCCTTTTTCAGGACCAGTAGGATTTGTTAAAGCAGCATAACTGTAATAATTCTCATCGTACCAATCAGCACACCATTCTTCTACATTACCAATCATATCATATGCACCGTATGGACTTTTCCCTTCATTAAAACTACCGACTGTCATAATTTTGTCCGGCCCATTATTATAAATGTCCCAACTATTACATTTAGTTTTATCAAAAACATTCCCCCACGGAAAAATGCGTCCATCATTTCCTCTTGCAGCTTTTTCCCATTGTGCTTCTGTTGGTAATTTTACCCCTGCCCAATTCGCATATGCACTGGCATCTTCCCATGTAATGTTTACAATCGGTGAACTATCTGACCATCCTTCTTCCGGTTCAACAGGCATCATTCTGCCAGTTTTCTGACAGAATCTGAGATATTGCGAAACCGAAACTTCAGTTTTATATATCCAAAATCCATCTAAATATACAGAACGAATTGGCTTATTATTTCTCGGATAATTATTCCCCATTAAGAAATTACCAGAAGGTACCCAGACCATCTCTGCACCATCTTTAATATTGACTCTATCTTTATCTTCATATGTACCTGGTAAAATTTCTATTTTCTCTTCAGGTATGTCCTGAATTTCCTGTAATCGTAAATTTGCATTTTGACGTACTGCCACTGATGTATCTGCTTTTGCTAAGTTAGTTAATATATTCCGGTCTGTCAATTTTAATACGATAGCAGCACGAACACCGGAATCTTTTTCATCTATTATAAACTTTGTAAAAAAATCGCTATCAGTTATATTCATGACTGCATACTCACGAACTTTAACATCAGTATCTTCTTTTATTATTTTTTTCAATAACACCTGATTTGTAATATTTCTAACTACTGCCTGTCTAACCCTTTCATCTTTATCATCTACAGATAGTTTCGCTAATAATGCCTGATTATTCAACAATTTTACTGCTGTTATACGAACATGAATATTAGGATCATCTACAGCTATATCAGATAGTAATTTTTCATCTATTATTTTCTCAACTGCCATTTTTCGTAATTCAAAGTCATTCGCATTTTTAATAAACTTTACAAACATATTTTGATCAGCTACTTTCTCACATGCCAAATAACGTAAGTATTCGTTTGCATCACCATTAGCTACTTTTACGAACAATTCATTATCATCTAACTTTTCACATGCTGCCCAACGGACTTCCGGATTATTATCGTTTACAGCAATTTTTAATAAAATATTCTTATCTATTAAAAACTCAACAGCCTTTAATCTAACTCCATCATTTTTATCATTTACAGCAAAATCTGATAGTAACTGTTGATCTGTTAATTTCCCAACTGCGATTTTACGAATATCTTCATTTTTATCATCCATGGCAATTTTTAAAAGTGACGCTTTATCTGCCAATTTATTACATGCATATTGTCGAAGTTCAATATTCCTGCATTCATTAACGATTTTAGACAATAATGTTTGGTCAGATAAATTGTTTATAGCATTTTCGCATATATTGATATCCTCAATATTACTTTCAATGACTTTCATTAATAAAGACTGATCAGTTAAATTAGTTATCGCAGAAATTCTAACATAATCTTCCACATCACTTATTGCACGTTCGGCTAATAATTTCTGGGTCATTACCTTTTTAACAGCAAGTGAACGAATATATCCAACTTTATCATTCACTGCTATCTTTTCTAAAAGTTCGGTATTAGTTAAATTTATTACAGCAATAGCTCGTGTATTATCATCTTCCTTATCGTCTGTAATAATCTTATTTAACAATTCCTGATCATTTAACATTGAAACAGCTAAGTACCGTGTTGACCCTTCATTATTATTGTTAACTATCTTTGTTAATATTTTTTTATCAGTTATCTTTTTTAATGCTGTATTACGTATTTTATCATCATTACTTTCTATTACTATCTTTGACAAGATAACCTGATCAGTCAACTTTTCGATAGCTTTCATTTGCTTGAAATAATCGTTCTTTTCTAAAACAATATTTGCTAATAATACTTGTGAATTTTGCAATAATTCATCTGTTACGACACAACGAAAACCACAGCTTATATCTTTATTAGAAGAACTTAAACCAAATCTAAAGGTTGTACGACTATTAACTTCATTATCACGCCATGAACCACCCCGTATAACATGATTGTTTCCCTTCTCCGGTCCATTAGGATTGTTTGTTCTGGAATTATTATAGTAATTTTCATCAAAGAAATCTAGGCACATTTCTGAAACGTTGCCAGTCATATCATAACATCCATAAAAATTGTTTCCTGATAATATTGATCCAATTGATTGTGTAGTATCACCTGAATTATATTTATTAATGCATTTATTTTTATCCCAATCGTTACCCCACGAATATAAATACCCTTCTATTCCTTTTGCAGCTTTCTCCCATTGTGCTTCCGTCGGTAACATTACACCTGCCCATATAGCATACGCTTGAGCATCATTCCAATTTACATTTACAATAGGATTAGTCTCTTTCCATCCCCAATCTGGCATGTCAGGCATTCTACGATTAGTAGCGTCACAAAATGTCCGATATTGAGCTACTGTAACCTCTGTTTTATAAATCCAATATCCGTCTAAATATATTTTATGTTGGGGTTTTTCACTTTTATCAGACATATCATTTTCTTTGCTACCCATTAAGAAATCACCAGAAGGTACCCAAACCATCTCAGCAGAATCCATATCATTTACACTTACTTCTCCAATTTTATTACCAGGTGTTATTACTGTTTTAATAATGTCAGGCTTATTTATTTTTTCAACTAACTTTTTCAATCTGAGATTAACTATTTGACGAACCGCAATTGATGTCTCACCATCTATTAATCCCGCAAGAAACTGACTATCAGTTATTTTTTGAATAGCTACATCACGTATATTAACGTCTTTAACTTCTTTTGCCATTTTTTTAAGTAAATTTTGATTTTCTAAATTTTTAATAGCGACTATGCGGACATTAACATCTTTATCATTAATAGCAAACTTCTCCAATAATTCCTGATCAGATATTTTATTAACAACGATTGCACGTATACTACTATCAGTTACTTCACTTGCAACCCTATATAATTGACGCTGATCGAAAAGTTTTAAAGTTGCATTCATGACGTTTTTTTTATTTATACTGTTAATTATCACATTTGCAATTAATTCCTGTTTAACAAGTTTATCAACAGCTATATTTAACACATCAATATCGATAGTTTGTATAGCAATATCTGCTAGCAATTCCTGATTTAATATATGGTTTAAAGCTTCTTTACTAATAATTGTATTTTTAGCTTCTAAAACAATATCTTTAAATAATACCATATCGCTAATTTTATTTAAAGCCATGTAACAAATGTCATCTTCATTAATCTCTATCGCAATGGATGCTAACAATTTTTGATCAGTTATAAGTCCTAAAACAAACTTTTTAACTTTCAAGTTTTTTGATTCTAAAACTACTTTTTTAAGCAAGACCTGGTCACTAATTTTAATTACTGCAGATGTAATAACATCATATTTATTTGATTCTATCGCAGTAAACATTAATAATTTTTGATCAGTTATTTTTAAAACAGCATTTTTACAAACAGTTAAATCTGTGGATTCATTAGCAACTTTTGTAATCAGCACTTGATCTGTTAGTTTTTCAACTGCTACCTTAAGCACCTCATTATTAAGAGATTTAATAGCTACTTGTGCGATACACTCTTCTATACTCATTTTATTAATAGAAGCTAAGCCAATTTCATCATCTTGTGACTCAATTGCAACTTTCGCAAGAAAAGTATTATCTTTTAATTTTTCCAGTGCAACTTTTCTAACTCCACTGTCATTAGCTTTAATAACTATATTTGAAAGAATATCTTGACTGACAATTTTATTAACTGCAGCAATACGGATATTAATCTCTTTATTATCTATTGCTATTTTAGATAGGAGAAAAGGATCTTCTATTTGATTAATATCATTTTCATTGGCTTTTGCTACTTTATATTCAATAACAGCATCTGTAATTAAACTTTTTTCTGTAATCTTATTTACAGCAATAATACGGATTTCTTTATCATTATCCTCAACTGAAATCTTAGCTAATATTTTCTGGTCATTAATCATCCCAACTGCAACTTTTCGAACATTATTATCCATATCATTAAAAGCAATCTTTGTTATTAAATCTATATTTTCAAGTTTTTTAGTAGCTTCAATACGGACTAAAACGTTTTTATCATTAATCGCAATTTTTGCCAATAATGATTGATCAGTTAACATTTGAACAGCAGCAATTCTGACATTATAATTATCGTCTTTCGTTCTTCCTACAATCCCTAAATATACCTGATCAGACATCTTCATTACAGCAGCTATCTTAATATCGCTATTCTGGCCATCCATTGCAATTATCAATAATTGGTCATTACTACATGACGTTTCTGTCAATATCGCATTTATAACATCTTTAAATGCATAACTTTCTATAGGTATAAATGTTTTACCTTCACTCAGTTCAGATATATTATCAGGAAAAGACGATTCACCAAATAACATTCTTATTTTCCTTAATTTAGAATTATTCCAGATAACATTAATATATATTTTCTCACCAGATATAATTTTTACAGCTTTTCCTTGCTTTTCCTGATATCTACGAGAAATCTGTATTGTATCAAATGTAACTTTAGTTTCCTTGAAATATAATAAATCAGAAATATTTTTGATGGTATTCCGCATTGAAATCATTCCCAATCTTTCCTGTGCATTTGATTGAGTTAAAAATAACACAAGAATTAACACCAAAAATATTATTTTATTTAATAAACGCATAAATATCTCCAAAAAAAATTGTGTAACAGAACTTTATGCTTAAAATGCTATTCGAACAAAGTTAACATAAACGATAGTTCTGATCAAGTAGGATAAAATTATTATTTCCAAATGACTTATATGTAATTTTTACCCATTGTATTTGCATTAGATATTAGTGACAAAAAAAAGATTTCATTGTCCTCTTACTATTTAGTATAATAACAGGCGTTAAAAGTTCCATTTTTTGATGTTTTTTCATTTTTATTATGTAAAACTCAAATAAAATACTGTTGTTTAAAATATATACTCTAAAGCAAATTTGGTGATTTCAACTGGTCTATTCTATTTAATTATCCCGTCTTTAATTCTATAAATGATAATCAATGACACTGATTACCTGTTTTCTATACCATAACCCAAATAAATCAGGAAGTTTACGTTTTACAGATGTAGTAACTTCGACAAGTTCAGTGATCGATAGAAATTACGGTCGCTGAACTTGTCAACGCGACCATTTTAAGATTATTTCTTTGTTAAAACTAAAGCCTCATATTTTAGTTTTTTACCCGCGGTGCTACACATTCTTTACTGCCGTCAAGTAGTCTTTCAACAGTTGTTTGAATTGCTACCGGTTCACCTAACAAGATGAATGTGTCACCGGCTTTTGCATGGTATGACCTGAGGTCGCGCATTAAAACTTTACCCTCTTTGGTTAT
This sequence comes from uncultured bacterium, assembly GCA_964573385.1. Classification (GTDB taxonomy): domain Bacteria; phylum Armatimonadota; class Hebobacteria; order CAIYQO01; family CAIYQO01; genus JBAXQQ01. Next base: position 25,453 of record CAZNLA010000007.1, on the reverse strand, counting down.
AATACCCAACAGGTGGACACCCAGTTCTTCAACATCTGTACTGGCATCATAAGTGGATGAACAGATAGCCGCCCCTTCGCTGACGGTGATCTCTTCCAGAATTAACTCTACTTCCTCGCCATGTACCACCGCATCCAGAAAATCAACAACAGATGGTTGTAAAATTGATTGCGCCATTCTGCGACCACCGACGATATAGGGTGAAAAAACTCTGTTAGCCCCCGCACGAATTAATTTTGGTTCAGCATCTGATGTGGATGAACGGGTTACGATGTAAAGGTTAGGGTTTAATACCCGCGCAGACAAAGTTATATAAACATTTTCTTCATCAGTTTGTGCTACAGATATTAATCCTTTTGCGTATTGAATTCCGGATTTCATTAACTGTTCATCTTCGCGCGCGTCACCTTTAATATACATCACACCTGATTCTTCCATGTTAGCAAATTGTCCCGGGTTATGCTCCACTACCACAAAAGGTGTATTCGTACGGTCCAATTGCCTGGCAATTTCCTGTCCCATACGCCCAAATCCGCAGATTATAAAATGATTACGTAATTTACTGATATCAGCATGCATTTTTCGTTCCCCCCAATAAAACACCATTTCACCACTTACCATAGCTTCAATTAAAAGCGTAACTCCCCATAAGACCACTAATAAAATGGATGAATTATAAAATATGCTAAACCATTGAGTCGCAGGTTGACCACTTTCACGTACAAAGCCGCCGAGGGTACAAACAGTAAGCACTATTTGCAATAATGCTTCGCGTAAATCCCATTGTAACCAGACACGATAATATGTTATTCCAATTGCAACTAAAATAATAAAAAGCAAAACAACTATTTTAAATTGGAATATGGGTGACTTCCAAACGCTGTGCATTTTACGCAACATTTTACTGCGTTCATTATTTTTTTGTTCTTTTGTCTTTTCTCGCATATAATTTCCTTTATTATTTTACCATTTATGGTAAAAACTGCATATATTTTCAATATTTGCCAATTGCCACTTAACGGCTAATAGTTGCGTATGCTATAATAATGAGGGTTACAAATACCACAATGTATTTCCTCTTGCAGGAGTTGTAATATGCGGTTGTCAATTATTGTTGTTTTTCTGGTAATGTTGGGTCTGGTTACTGTTAATGCCCAGGGTGCATTAAATAATCTATTTGGCATATCATCAAAAAACGACCCCATAGGTAAATTAGCATCGACTGCCCCAGGTTCAGAAAACGGATTAGCTGGTATTCTACTTGGCATGTCATATACTGAAATATTAAAATTATACGGTATGCCGGATTGGATAAGCACAACACGCCCAAATGAAGGCCCCGGCGATGTTATGCAAATATTAGAACCGGCAATAGGGCCAAAGTTAGCATTAACCGAACCTGCAGTGCCAACGATGAATTATTCATCTTATGTAGAAACATACAAAGAGATTCTAACCTTATTAGGACAAAAAGTTCAACCTAAACCTTTGGTTCCTCTACCATCAACAGGTACAAATCCTGATGGTTCGCCAGGTGAAATCCAATACGACCCAGACCCGCCAGTAACTATTGAATGGAAAAAAACCACTTTACCATTACCGGTTTATTCGAAAAAATTATCTGATTTTTACATCAGCCAATATAATGGTGGTGTTGGTGCGCCGGAAATTGTAATTGTTGATAATAGTGCCAATGACCCAAATGCACCCAGAACCGGTACCAGACCACCTACATCACCGACTCCAAGTACACCGGTTGCAAAGCCAACCCCAAGTGGAACAGGTACTGATTCAACAGGAACATCACCAACCGCACCGGGATTCACCAAACCTGCAGGTATGGCAAATTTTAAGTGGGTATTTGAAGGTAATAACAAACCACACCCTGACACCGGTTCTCCGGAATGGCTGACATTTATTGAAGCAATGGTTCAGGATGACGGCGACCCCACAATTATATTAAAACCGGCACGTGTAGACGCCGGGTCACAAAATGTATATTCATTTTTGCGTGTGCCCAATATTATGATGTGGCAATATGATAGCCCGGGATGGAAAACATTTGTAAACTTTAATAAAGTAAATGGAACTGTAATTGGCGTTACCGTTGTGGCAATAGACCCGGAGGTGGTGCCAACATTCAAGTCTGCTGATGGCTCAATCCAAAGAACTCAATTATCAAGTGGAGTATCTTTCGGTTCATTAATATCCAGTGTAGTAGACCATTTCCGATATGGTTGGCCAAAAGACGGTTTAATGTGGCACGGCAGTTTTCTGGTATTGCATTATCCAAGTAAAAATTTAACAATGACATTTGGCACACAAACCGGTTCACGTCTGCGCAGAATTACTTCAATAACTGTTGGACGCGCATACCATTTAACCCAATACCCCAGTGATGAAGTAAAGGTTAAGCCAAAAGTAGAGAAAAAAGAAAACGAGAATGGTGGCGGATTAGCTGACCCATCCGGTCCGTCAGGAGCACCACCTATGAATAATGGCGGTGGTGGAATGCCACCCCCGGGAAACACGGGTAATCCAAATGGCTTAGCGCCATTGCCAGTAAAAAGGAATTAGGAGATATAATGTATCCAAAGTATATACTATTGTTAATTCTGCTGGTTTTCAGTCTATTTGTCATGGCAGAAGAAGAAGTGCCGGAATCTCAACTGGCAAATATAAAAATCGGCACAAAAAGAGATAAATTAGTTGGTATTCTCGGTCCGCCATCCGGTTTTTTCATGGCGCAACCAGCCATTAATTTCGGGTTACCGCGGGAAGATAATCCTGATTCAAAGAAAACGCCGTATAACTCAGTTATGTTTGTCATGAATGTTGATGGTTCATTCTTCAGAAATGACGAACGGGTATTTTCACCATCCGGTGACCCGGAAACAGATAACGCACGGTCATACTGGTGGACAGAAACGGTAAGACCATCCAGATTAACACTTGACCAGCGAGTATTGGTATATTGGATTAACGACACTTATGTTATGGCTTTCACTTTCAAAGGAGATGGGCCTGACGCGCCGTTGTCGGACATTACCGCATGTTCTTTTGAACCTTTCTTAACTCCGGTTGGTCCCGGGTCAGAGAATTTCAGACGCAAACCATTAAACTTTATGTATCGGTATAAAACAATTTCCAAAGATATGAAGCCGAATACATACAAAGGAATTACCATCGGCGATAAAATGGACGCGGTATTAATAAAATATGGTTGGCCGGAATATTATTATCCTTTTATACCTGAGCAATTACCACCGATTCGCATTAAAAACGGTAAATATGTAATTGAAGATATGCAGGCAGTTGTAAACGCCGCTATTAATACCGGTGGAGCACAACCTTCTGAATCCACAATGGCGGGTGGCGCCGGAAACACCCCGGGGTCGGCACCTCCTGCACCCGCACCTGGTTTATCCGGTGGTGGAGCAAGTCCGGCAGATGGCGATAATAGCGAAAAATACAAACCACCCCAGGCTATATTTGCGTGGATGTTACCGTTTGATTACCCGATAACATTCTCAAAATCATGCTTTATGATATATCCTAAACAGCGTATCGCATTCACAGTAGTAAATATGACTGTAACACGAGTCCAGATGGGATTAGGCGTTGTGCCACCACCAACACCGGATATCCCGCGCTTATATTGGCCGTTCATGTCTGGCGCGTCGTCGTCGGGTAGCGGATCAACTACTACTCCACCACCCCCGTCAGCACCACAACCGCCACCCAGTAACGCACCACGATTTGGTGGTGGAGATCCGAATCCGTAAAAAAAAGATGGGAAATAATGAAAAAAATTAATTACAAGAGCGTAAACTACATTCTGCTATTAGTATGCATGTTTTTAGTGGGATTTTTCTCCCAAAGCAGTATGGATAAACCGATATTTGCATTGTCATTAAACACCTCTGAAAGTGGTGCGGTTATTGACAAGTCAGTATCACTGATACCAATACAGGTAATACAGGATGCTATGCGACAGGTAACACGGCAATATGTAGAACAGATATCTGAAGAGAAAACGCGTGAAATGGCATATTCCGCGATAAAAGGTATGTTGCTGCCATTGAATGACCCATACACCAGATTTATGGATCCTAAAGACTACAAAGAGTTTAAAGAAGATACCGATGGTCATTTTGCGGGCATAGGCGCAACGTTATCAATGACAGAGGTTCCCGCGGTGAAAGACGATGGCCACGGCACCCGCGAACCTATTTTATGCCCAGTTTGTGGAACTATTATTTCTGACATTAAAACCTACCGCGTAGTAATAGTTGAACCACTGCCAAACACCCCGGCAAAGAAAGCCGGTTTATTGCCAGGCGACGTAATTCTGAAGGTTAACGAAGTTTCCACTGACGGTTTAATGGTTGATGAAGTAACAGAGATGATTCGCGGTAAAGAAAATACTAAAGTGAATCTGACCTTAGCCAGAAAAGGCGAAGGTAAAACAATATCAGTTACCATTACCCGCGCGGTTATTGAAGTACCCGCAGTTGAATACCGCATGATAGAAGGCAACATCGGATATTTGCGCTTAATACAATTTAATACAAAAACAAGCGATGAAACAGAAGCAGCGTTAATTGACATGAAAAACAAAGGGGCTAAAGGAATATTGCTTGATTTACGTAATAACCCCGGTGGATTATTGGATGTTTGTATTGACGTTGCCACCATGTTTTTACCACAGGACAATAAAGTGATAGTATCCACCAAAATGCGCGGCGGTTATAAAGAAGAATATAAACGTCTGGATGAATCACAAATATGTACCTTGCCGTTGACAGTATTGGTTAACAAAGGAAGCGCTAGTGCATCTGAAATATTATCCGGTGCGTTAAAAGATTATAAGCGGGCAAAATTAGTAGGTGAAGCCACTTTCGGTAAAGCCCTGGTGCAAACGGTAATCCCACTGGGAACACCTGAATATCCATGTGCTATGCCGGTAACTACCGCGCATTATTACACACCAAGCGGTTACGATCTGGCTAAAAAAGGTATAAATCCTGATATCATAATTGCTCTTGATAAAGAGACAAAGCATCTTGACGAGAAAGATAATCAGGCGCAGGCAGCATTGAAAGACCTTAAAGAAAAAATCAAATAACAGAATATCGAAAAATAATTCGTTTTATGGAATGTTAATATAATGAAAACAATTATCCTGTTTTTAATATTCGGGATTATGCTGATGGCAAATGCTGATATGGTTAAAATTAAAATGACCATAGATGGTATCGGTCGTTATGCCTTGGTACATCCCGGCAATAAAGCGGATAAACAACCATCACCATTAGTATTAGCGTTTCACGGTTATGGCAGCGATGCTGAAGAGATGTCATATTTTGATATCCATGAAGAATGGCCGGAAGCAACAGTAGTTTATCCGCAGGGGTATAAATGTGGTACAAGGCAAAAAGATGGATGGCAACACGCATTGGGTGAAAATGGCAATCGTGATTTAAAGTTTATTGGCGAATTATTAAAAGAAGTTCAAAAGAGATACCACGTTGATCCCGCACGAATATACGCAACCGGTATGTCAAATGGCGCATTATTCTGTTATGTCTTAATGGCTAAAATGGCTGACACCTTCGCTGCATTTGCACCGGTTTGTGGCGCATCGCAACTGATGGAGAAGATAGATACGCCACGACCAATGATGTTTATATTCGGCGCTACTGATACCAATATGCCACTTAGTTGGGGTATGTGGGTACTTAAATACGCAAAGATATTAAATGGTTGTGGTGATGATAAAACAGAATGGTTACCCGGATATTTCTTATATACAAGCAAAACCGGATGCAAACTGATATGGCGCGTACATCCGGGCGGACATTCATGGCCGGATGATGCCACAGAAAATATCGTAAGATTCTTCAAAGGCGAAAAGTTACCAGACGATGAAGTTGACAATTAGGTTTTAGGGGTTAGGTGTTAGGGATTGGGACGTTAAATTTACCCCAGGTTTGCGCCTGGGGTTACTATTAAAATGCCTTTAAAAGGCATACATTTACTTCAACACCTTCACTATTTCATCGCTTGATAATGCCGGTGAAATTAATTCTCCCTGCAATGCGTCATAATTGCGATTAATAAAGAATTGTTTTTGCGCATCATCAGATATACCACATGCCACAATCTGTTTATCTGACTGGTGAGATAAATCTACCGCTATCTGTGCTAACAGGTTATGATAATAATCATTAACGACATTACCGGTAATTGATTTATCTAACCTGAACTTAGTCACCGCCAATGACTTTAATTGCGCGAACGCGGATACGCCTAACCCAAACTTATCTATAGATGTATTAAATCCATTTTTTTGTAAAAATGAAAATGAATTTTTAGCCCGATGCGGATGCCTTGAAATTATTGATTCATCAACCTGAATCTCAATTTCATTGGCTTTTATATCAAAATTGCTCATTACATCTGATATTTTATCTACCATATCAATGCTTAAAAACATATCCTCCGACATTTTGAATCCAACTGATACCGGGTAAGCCCCTGCTGATTTCCATTTAACATATTCACGACATACCGCGCCTAGTACTGACAAATCAAAATCAACCGAAAAATCTGCGTCATTAGCTATTTTCATTAAAGATGTAGTGTCAATATTTTTTTCAGCATCTTGTTTCCACACCGGTAATGCGGTAACGCATTTTATTTCATTTGTTTTAATATCTATTTCCGGTGCAAACACCAGATTAATTTCACTATTCTCGATTGCTGATAACAGTTTTTCACGATTTTGAGTGACAGCAATGCTGCTTACTTCAACACATTGTTCATCAAAAAACTTATAGGTGTTTTTCCCTGCAGATTTCGCTTCAAATAATGCGTAATCTGCCAACTGCATTAAAACAGTCGCGTCTTCATGATCATTTGGATACAAACTTATTCCTAAGCTCATTTTTACATTAAAATCACCATCTTCTAAAACAATAGGGGTGTTAAAAATATTTAATATTTTTTTAGCAACATTAGCGGCATTTTGAGCGGTTTTTAAGTCAGTAGTCAGAAGACAGAACTCATCGCCACCTAAACGCGCAACTGAGTCATTTATTCTTACAACAGATGATAATCTTTTACCGACTTCTATCAGCAACTGGTCACCTGCCTGATGACCGTATTCTGAATTAACCTCTTTAAATCCATCCAAATCAAGAAATATAACTGCCAGCATACTTCTGTTTCTTCTGGCATGTGTAATTGCAGAACTTAACCGGTCATTAAATAAAGTACGGTTAGGTAAATCTGTTAGCGAATCATGCAGAGCCTGATGTTTATATTGTAATTCGCGTGTCTTGCTATCAGTAATATCTTTCTGTGTTCCTACTAATCTGACAGGACGATTCTGCGCGTCTCTTTCAACAACAACACCCCTATACATCATCCATCGATACTCACCGCTTTTCGTTTGTAAACGCATCTCTGATTCATATGACGAGGTTTCATCTTTCAGGTGATTTGCTAATGTTGCTATTGCTACCGGGATATCGTCGTGATGAATTAATAATTCCCACGCGTTAATACTGTTTATTATTTCACCGGTAGAATATCCTAACATCTCGCACCATCTTGGTGAGTAATACGCATGCCCGGTAATTATATTCCAATCCCATACTCCGTCGTTCATAGACTGCATCGCCAGGGTAATTCTTTCATCTGCCGGTTTTTCTTTTTCACGTTCTGCCAGTATAGCTTCCTGTGATGTTATTACACGGGTACCTACACGCAAAATCGATCTTAATTGCTCCGGGTTAAATGGTTTGGTAAGGTAATTGTCTACACCAGCTTCCATACCTTCCAGATAATCAGCCTGTTCGCTTTTTGAAGTCAATAGAATCATATATGTGTATGTCGCGATATCTTTTTCCCGCACACGCCTGCACACTTCCACACCATCAATATTGCCGGGCATAACCCAATCAATAATTGCAATACGTGGCCCATCCGGAGAATCAAGTTGAGCTAACGCAGACTCGCCATCAACAGCAGTAATTACTGTATGCCCCCATGCAGTAAGCAGATGGGTAAGCATATCTCTGGTGATATCATCGTCATCAGCAATTAAAATGTGCATAATTAACCTCTCGCATCTATCAAACATCTTCGTAAATACCTATTGATATTTACGGAACTATTTTAAAAAATCATCACTACCAGTAAAATCTTTAAGTCTATCAAATTCAACTATTGTTTCATTTAATATTCTGTCGGCATCTGTTATATTATTATCTCTACCCATATTCTGCATTATTTCACATAAATCACGTAATTTATCCGCGGCAATTGTTGCGGAAGCACCTTTTATTTTATGCGCTAATTTCCCAAATGCGTCCGCGTGATTACCATTAAGTAATTCTTTTAATTCTTTCAGTTCGTTAGGTGTTCTTTCAATAAACCGTAAAATAACAGACTTGGCAAACTCTTTACTACCTGCGCATCTTTCAATTAATTCACTAACATTAATCGGTAGATTTTTATCTGTTTCAGTACCATTAATGCCACTGTCAGTTAATTCCTGCGTTAATGCCGTTTGATATACTTCATTTTTTTCTCTATTCGGCAACCATTTTTCAATTGTTTCAATAAGTTTTACCGGGACTACTGGTTTTGACAAATAATCATCCATACCACATTGCAAACATTTTTCCTGGTCTTCACGTGTTGCATTGGCAGTCAGTGCGATTATCGGCAGGTGTTGTCCTGTCCCTTCTTCCAATTCACGAATACGTCTGGTACATTCAAATCCATCCATAACCGGCATTTGGCAGTCCATTAATACCAGATCATATTTACTTAATGATATCGCATCGAAAGCTTCTTTTCCGTTATTCGTTTTAATACAATAATATCCATTCTGCGACAAAATTTCAGATACTACCATTTGGTTTACTTCATTATCTTCCGCCAGTATTATTTTATCATTGTGAATGCAGTTGCGTTTTGTCTCGTCCGCATCAGTACAATCATTATCTGATTTACGGTTATATAATACTGACATTAACGCATCAAGCAATGCTGATTGACGTACAGGTTTTGTAATCGTTGCGTTAAATTTAATAGCTTTAAAATCTTCATCTTCCGCAGGTGTATCCATTGAACTAAATAATATTAACTTCAGGTCCTGCAGAATATTATCTTTACGAATAGCTTTTGCGAGGTCAATCCCATTCATAATCGGCATCTGGTAATCTATTATCGCTAAATCAAACTTCTTTCCATCCGCATAATACATTTTAAGTTTTTTTAATGCCGGTCCTGACCCTTCTGCAGTTTCCACGTTAATTCCCCAATGGACTAACTGGTCATGCAGAATCTGACGGTTAACTTCGTGGTCATCAACCACCAGAATCGATTTTCCTTTTAAAATATCCGCTCTATTTTCGCGTTCTTTTTCCTCAGCTGGTGTTTCATCAGAAATCTCAAATGGCAGTGTGAACCAGAAAGTGGTGCCTTTATCGACTTCAGATTCAACGTCAATAATACCACCCATCATGTCAACAATGCGTTTACTGATAACCAGTCCCAGTCCGGTGCCACCATATTTACGTGTAGTTGACGCATCAACCTGAGAAAATGATTTGAATAATTTATCTAGCCTATCCGGTGGTATCCCTATCCCGGAATCGCGAACACTGAACTTAATTACCACATGATTATTTTTATTGTTTTCTACCACACATCTGGTAACTATTTCGCCTTTTTCAGTAAACTTTATCGCGTTTCCAATTAAGTTTGTTAATACCTGGCGTATGCGTATGCTATCGCCAATTATATATTTTGGTACTTCAGGTGATATAAATGTTATTAATTCAACACCCTTTGCAATTGCCCGGTGAGAAAATGTTTCTGCTAAATCTTCAATAGAATCCCGCAGATTAAATGATTCCTGCTCTAAATCTAATCTTCCCGCCTCGATTTTTGAAAAATCCAAAATATCATTAATCACATCCAGCAATACTTCTGCTGAAGATACTATGGTATTCAGATAGCGTTGTTGACGGTTATCAAGATTGGTATCCAATAATAAATGGCTCATACCGATTACCCCATTTAAAGGGGTGCGGATTTCGTGACTCATATTAGCAAGGAACTCACTTTTTGTCTTACTGGCGGCCTGAGCATTATTCATCGCTAACCGTAATTCTGTCTCCATACGCAGTCTTTCACTGATATCTATAAAAGATTCAACTAAATGCGGACGACCATGTAAATTAGTTATAATCACTGTTTTTAAAATAGGAATACGTTTACCGGTGACAGTTATTAATTCACGTTCAGAATGTGCCATTGTCAATCCGTGGTCGGTTATCGGACATTGGCCGTGTTCTGACTGTATAAATGTATGGCATTTATTACCACGAATTGTATCCAGGGTTTCGCCTATCATGGCGGCAGCAGCCTGATTTAAATCTTCAATTATATGTGTTTCAGCATCAACCACAATAATACCAACCTGTGCCGAGTCAAAAATAGCACGGGTAAACTCCTCGCGTTCGCGAATAATATTTTCTGTCTGGAGACGTTGAATTGCGACACCTAAAGAACTGGCAGCAGCAGATAATGCTGATACTTCCGGGTCTGTCCAATTACGTTCATAACCTAATTCATCAAAACCTATAAAACCCCAGAATAAATCGTCAATAATAATAGGTATCACCAGGAAAGAAGCGACATTTCTGGTGGATAATAATTTTCGCTCTTCTTCCGGAAGATTTTTAACATTACCATGCACAGGATTCCCCGCACTCAGTATCTTATGCCATCTGGTAAGAATGGTAGAATATGATATATTTTGCAATTCCGGACTATCAATATTTACAGCTAAATGTTCCCATGACCATTCAAAACGCTGACTGGTGAATACTTCTCCGGTTAATTTATCTGTATTATTTTCAAAAACATAAACTCTGCCAACATTCACCGCTTCACCCAGTGTTCTCAGCGCTTTTCTTACCGCCTCAGTAAAGTTATTATCTGTAAATAATAATTGGATTGATTCAGATACGCCATGCAATATTCGGTCGCGGGTATTTAACGCTATTTCCGCAAGATGTCGTTCACTAACATCATGGATAGTTCCTGCCATACCTGCTGTTTGTCCATCATCACTTAATAACAACCGAGCCGATATTTCTATCCATTTTTCTTCACCAGTCGCAGTCACAATCCTTACTTCTGTACGGTTATAAGCTTTTTTAAACTGAATAATAGGTCGGAAGAAACTTATTGTTTTTTCTTTATCATCTTCTAATATATAATTAAGGAACATCTGACCAATGCTTTCAGAAATAGTATAACCGGTGATGTCTGTCCATGCAGGATTCAAATAAGTCCATAATCCATCGGTATCAGTATGAAATACAACTTCCCGAATACTCTCCACAACAGTTTTATACCTTAATTCTGATACCTTAATATGGTCAGTTAGCATTTTCCTTCGGTAAATGGAAATTACCACTACCCAAATTAAAGCAATTAATATAAACCCGTAAATTATGGGATAAATTGCAGTCTGAGAAACTTTTTCTTCCCAATCCTTTGCATCAATATCAACCCCTAATACCCCAACTGTTTTAGCCCCTTGTTTCAATGGTATTAATCCGGATACCCATATGCCATAATTATCTTCGATTGGTCCTTCAACAAACTCGCCTATCTTACCTTTTAATGCAGCTTGCAATTCAGCAGACGAGTCATCATATGGTTCACCCGGGTAAATAATTTCATTTGGTTTACTGGTATCAGTATCTACCAAAAATTTAATTTTATCATTGCGTTTGCCGAATATATAGATATCTTTTACTTTATTATTTTTATTGTATTCTTTTAAACTGTATAATATCTGATAAACTTCCTGATAAGCTTTGGTGTGAATATCATCTTCATTACCCGCTAATTGCGCGATAACACCGGGATTAACCTGAGCACCCGCACGGGTAGCAATATCTAATAATTCTGTTTCCATTTTTGCTTTCGTCAGTATTTTAATGACAGGTATCATAAATGCTGACAAAATCACCACTACCAAACTGGAGATTATTAACAATGTTATTAATCTGGCTGGCAATTTTAATCTATTCGAATGTTCAAAACTTGTATTATACATATTTATTATGACCTATATCTATTTTTTTATCGCGTTATTCATCTCTATTCTAATCTGACGGCAAACTTCAAGTGGGTCGACAGATTCAGTAACAGGTCGTCCAATCACCAAAAAATCAGCACCGGCCTGTACGGCAGATGCTGGTGTTGCAATCCTTCGCTGGTCATCCGCACCGCTATTAGCTAACCTTATACCCGGAACAACCGTTAAAAAATCATTACCACATGCTTCTTTAATAGCTATAATTTCGTGTGCTGATGTCACTACCCCATCCATTCCCGCTTCTTTAGCCAACTTAGCTAATGCAACGGCTTGTTGGCTTGCATTCCTTACGCATCCTATCTCATTGGCTAACTCTTCTTCAGAAATACTGGTTAATACCGTCACCGCTATCATTAACGGCTTTTCTATACCAGCATTTTCTGCTGATTCGATAGCCGCGTTGTTTGCTGCCTGCATCATTCTTAAGCCACCAAATGCATGAACATTAATCATTTTCGCACCGGTTTTAACGGCGTTTCTCACCGCGCCTGCCACAGTATTTGGAATGTCATGAAACTTTCCATCCAAAAATACCGGCATACCATATTCGGTTATACGTTCGACTATTGACGGACCGGCATGCATCAGCATTTCCAACCCAATCTTCATCCATGGTTTCTCCGGAGCAAGTAAAACCGCCATATTCAACGCGGCATCAACACTCGAAAAATCAAGGGGTATTATTAAGTTTGACTGAATATTTTTCATAAAGATATTATATCAAAATAAATTACATTCGTCGAGGATTTTACCGGTATTTTTACAACAATTTACAATGATTTAGTTTAATGTGTTTTGAACGGGGTAACAATGGTTATATGAAAATAGCATTTAATGGTTTAGGTAAAATGGGTGCCAACATGGTTACCCGGTTATTACGTGGCGGTCACGAAATTGTTGTATATAATCGGTCAGCAGACCCAGTTGAAAAGGCCGTGTCAGAAGGCGCAATTAATGGTATTAGCCGTGAATCAATATTAGATATGATACCTTCGCCTAAAATTGTCTGGTTAATGTTACCTGCCGGCGAAGTTACTGAAGAATACTTTACTTATTACCTGAATAAATTATCACCCGGTGATATAATAATTGATGGGGCTAATTCACGTTATACAGACTCTATGGATAGAGCAAATAAAGCCGCTGAAAAAGAGATTAATTTTGTAGACGCTGGAATAAGTGGTGGCATTTGGGGATTAACCGAAGGATACAGCACCATGGTGGGCGGATGCGATAATATAGTTGAATATTTAAAACCGTTATTTGAAACCCTTGCCCCCGCGCCAGACCGTGGTTGGGGACATGTAGGACCTGCCGGAAGCGGGCATTTTGTTAAGATGGTACATAATGGCATAGAATACGGTATGATGCAGGCATTTGCGGAAGGATTTGAATTGCTAAAAGCAAAAAAAGAGTTTAATTTGGACCTGTATCAAATTGCCGAATTATGGCGCGAAGGTTCCGTAGTAAGAAGTTGGTTGTTAGACCTTACTGCTTCTGCATTAAAAGATAACCAGAGTCTTGATGGCATAGCACCATACGTTGCTGATAGTGGCGAAGGCCGATGGACAGCATTGGAAGGCATCAATTTGGGAGTTGCATTGCCGGTAATTACCCTGGCTTTGCAGCGACGTTTTATGACCCAGGATGATAATTCCTATTCCGCGAAATTATTGGCAGCAATGCGCAAAGGTTTTGGCGGACATGCGGTAAAGGGAGAATAGATAAATATGCCGATATCGCTGGTGATATTTGGAGCATCAGGTGATTTAACAGGCAGAAAATTAATTCCTTCCTTGTATAATTTATTTTTAAAAGGAAGAATGCCTGAGGATTTGAAAATTCATGGTGTTTCCCGTTCACATTTTACCGATGAAGAGTTTAGATATCATTTATTAAACTGGTTAGAGAATATCACAGAAAAAATAGACCATGCAAAATGGGCTGAGTTTTCCCGACACATTCATTATCTTTCCATAGACCCTCTTTATCCTGATAATATTGAATTCTTAGATAAACATCTTATTAATCATGAGAATGGAAACGCAGACAGAGTTTATTATTTATCAACCAGTCCGGATTTATTCGCCCCCATTGCCAGATTATTAGGTCAATATAATATGGCGAATCAGGAAAACGGATGGCGTAGAATTGTAATTGAAAAACCTTTTGGTATAGATTTGGAATCTTCAAAAAGCCTGAATACGGATTTGCACCAATCATTTAGTGAAGAACAAATTTATCGAATGGATCATTATCTGGGCAAGGAAACCGCACAAAATATATTATTCTTCCGTTTTGCTAATGCTATATTTGAACCATTATGGAACCGCCATTATATTGACAATATTCAGATAACTGTTTTGGAAGATGTTGATATCGGTCGTCGCGGCGCGTATTACGATAAGTCAGGCGTATTGCGTGATATGTTTCAAAACCATTTATTTCAATTATTAACCCTGATAACCATGGAACCACCGGCATCATTTGAGGCCGATGCTATACGTAATGAAAAAGCAAAGGTTTTATCCGCGATTCAACCGATAAAGATTAATAATACTTTGCGTGCCCAATATAACGGATACAATATTACAGCAGGTGTCGCAGAAGATTCTAAAACGGCTACATATTCCGCGGTTAAACTGTTTATAGATAACTGGCGATGGCAAGGTGTGCCAATATACTTGCGATCCGGTAAAGCAGTAAACAGAAAAGTAAGTGAAGTAATAATTGAGTTTAAATGCCCACCCCATATAATATTTAATCAACCGGCATTTTCCCCTAATGTCATCGCCCTGGGAATACAACCATATGAAGGTATTCGTCTACAATTCCAGGCAAAAACACCGGATTCCATCGGTGATACCCGGTCAGTTAATATGGAATTCCGGTATGATGACTGGTTTGAAGATAAGCCAATGCCAGACGCATATGAAAGATTATTACTGGATGTTATTAATGGTGACGCATCATTATTCCCACGTGCGGACGCAATTGATATAGCGTGGCAACTAATCGACCCGATAATTAACGGTTGGTCGCGTGAAGATGTCCCGGAATTATCTTATTATGATATCAACAGCCGTGGACCGGTTAGCGCGGATATATTTATTTCGAAAGATAACAGATGTTGGCGCACAGGTTGTGGCCCGGAAAGGAGTGGTAATAATGACCCGGAATGTGAATGTGTCAATTGCCAAAATATTCCCGAATAATGCCGCCAAGTTAATAAATGACGAAATAATACAACTAATAAAAAAACAAAAGATTGTCAGAATAGCATTTGCAGGCGGCAATACCCCGCGTGACGTGAATACTATATTATCAGAAATGAATATCCCATGGGATAAAATATATTTATGCTGGGGTGACGAAAGGATGGTACCGCATGACGACAGTGATAGCAATTATCGCATGACAAACGATTCATTAATTAAATATATTACCATGCCACCCAAAGGAATATTTCCCATACCATTTAACAAAGACCCGGAAATAGCCGCGAAATCATATGAAAATCTTCTGAAAAACAATTTGGGTGATGATTGTAAAATTGATATTATGCTGTTAGGAATGGGCACAGATGGACATATCGCTTCACTGTTTCCTAACCAAAATTATAACGACAATAGGATAGTGGTTGCATCGGTATCTCCTATTGAGCCATCACAACGGGTATCTATGTCACTTGCTTTCATTGCTAAATCTACAAAAATTTTTATTATGATAAATGGTGAGTCAAAGGCGAAAATAATAGAAGAAATATTTGCTGGGAAATCAGGAGTACCGGCGGCAATGCTATACAAACTCCGGCCTGATATTATCTGGTTACTGGATTCATCTGCTGCTCAATTTTTAACAACAGGCGGGTAAGGCCATAATATGCCCATTGAGGTTTTAACAACTATTGGTTCGTTCTCTTCATTTTTAAAAACATCAACTTCACTGTCAGTTAAACTTTCAACATCCCAGTTTGGGTAATACATAAATAAAACTATTTTCTTTTCGCCATCCGCAAGTTCTACTTCCACATCTTTGGTTTCTCTTGTTTTTTCTGACTTTATAATGGCATTCATTTTTACAGGTTCTGCTTCATTAAATATTTTTGTCGCTAACCTGAACCATTTCAAACTTTTAATCATCATAAACCATGCACCGATGCTTAAAATAATTGCAATAATTAATCCAGATTGGGCATAATTTGTTATCAAATCTTTTTCGTTTTCTGTTAATTGCCAGGGGAAAAGGTGAAAAGAGAAGATGACAGATACAGTTACAGCCATTAATACAATCACACCTGCAACAGAAAAACAAACTACGCCTATCATTTTGTTGCCGGAAGCAGTATTAACTAAATCTGAATGTATATCTTCCATTGATGTTATACCGAAAAAGGGTGTTTTCCAAAAGAAAAACACCCTGATAAAACGTTATCAGTTAAAACTAAGCGGAAGCTTTAGCAGCGTTTAATTTTTTCATTAAGCGTGATTTACGACGGGCAGCGGTATTTTTATGAATCATACCTTTTGTTGCTGCAGTGTCGAGTTCTTTCAACGCCAATTTAACCGCAGTCTCGCCAGCGATTCCGTTGGCAGCTACAGCCTTGATGGCTTTTTGGCGCAATGTTTTAATGCGCGATCGAACCGCTTGATTACGCTGGCGGTTGCGTTCATGAACTAACAGATCTTTTTTAGCCGATTTTGTATTTGGCACGGTTATTTGACTCCTATTGCATTAAGCAGGCTACGGTCGAGAATTATATCAATATATCCCATGTTATGCAATAGGGGTATATTAAAATAGCCCGTTAGCCATTTATTTTACCACTTTAATACGGTTGCGCCCCATGTAAGACCACCACCGAAACCAACAAGGACGATAATATCGCCTTCTTTTATTTTTCCTTGTTCGTATATTTCATTCATTGCAATCCCAATTGATGCTGAACTGGTATTGCCGTATTCTTTCAGATTATTCACCCAACATTCCGCAGGAATTTTCATTCTTTTCTGTGCGCTTTCAATAATGCGTATATTTGCCTGGTGTGGAATAATATAGGTTACTTCTTCCGGTTTAACACCTGCAATTTCTAACGCAGTTGTTACTGCTTCTTCAATTACACGTACAGCAAACTTGAATATTTCACTGCCATTCATGAACATGGTATGTTTCTTTTCTTCAACAGTCTCTATTGATGCCGGCATTCGTGAACCACCTGCCGGAATACTTAAATGTTCAGACCCATTGCCATCGGCACGCAGGTAAAACGATTTAAATCCTCTTCCTTCAGGTACTCTTTTTACAATTGCAGCACCGGCACCATCACCCATTAATACGCAGATTCTGCGGTCAGTGTAATCCAGGAACTTAGACATACATTCTGTGCCTATTACAAGAGCAGTTTTAAATTGGCCTGTCGAAATCATGCTATACGCAATATCAAGACCATACACAAAACCACTGCAGGCGGCAGAAATATCAAAAGCGACTGCATTTGACGCCCCTAATCTTTGCTGTAAAAAACAGGCAGTAGATGGCATAAACATATCCGGAGTTATTGTCGCGACAATAATCACGTCAATTTCTCCCGGTTTCATGTCAGCACGTTCTAATGCCAGTTTTGCTGCTTCATATGCCAAATCTGACGAAGCGGTGGCTTCATCAACAATATGCCTGTTTGAAATACCGCTTCTGGTGCGGATCCATTCATCAGATGTATCAAGCATATTTTCAAGATCTTTATTAGACAACACTCTGGGTGGGGCGTAAGCGCCAATCGATACTATGCCTATAGAGTCCAGGATTTTCATATTGCTCCCAGTTATTAAAAATTAAATATTTTCTGATATTTCAGAAACTTGCTGTGATGTTGGTACAAATGATGGAATTGCTGCCCCACTTCTGGCAGCACGTACTGCTGTTGAAATCGCGTTTCTGATTGCTCTGGCATTTGATCTGCCATGCCCTATTAATACGAGACCGTTTACACCTAATAATAATGCTCCGCCATATTCAGCATAATCGAACATCTTTTTTACATGTCGCAATGCAGGTTTTATCATTAAAGCACCCAATTTATAAAACATGTTGTTACCAATTTTGGATTTAATCAAACCCATTATTAGTTCACCCATTGCTTCACCGGTTTTTAATATCAGATTACCTGCGAATCCGTCACATACTACGACATCCACTTCCCCACGCGTCAATTCTTTGGGTTCAACGTTGCCGATGAAATTAATGTTTTGACACTTTGCCAGTATCTTATGCGTTTCTTTGGTTAATTCATCACCTTTAGAAGGTTCTTCACCAATACTGAGCAAACCAATTGTTACATTTGGCTTATTCATTATCGCCTGGGCATATGCGGCACCTAAATAAGCGAATTGAACAAGATTTACAGGTTTACAATCTGTTGTTGCGCCGGCATCCAATAAATAAGATATACCTTGTTTGGATGGCAACGGAGTCGCGATAGCAGGTCTTTCAACGCCGGTTAATGGTTTAAGGATAAACATGGATGCCGCCATCACCGCGCCGGAGTTACCGGCAGAGATGACCGCCTGCGCCTTACCATCGCGTACCAGACACATCGCAACAGATATGGAAGAATCCGCCTTTTTTCTTATAACTGCTGTTGGCGAATCGCTCATATCAATAACCTGCGGTGCATGGTCAATTATGATATTAGCCGGAACAACTGCATAAGATTTTAAAAGCGGTTCTAACTTATCTTTATCACCTACTAAATGGATATCAGCATCCGGATGTAATAAAGCTGCATCTACAGCACCTTCGACAACAGCTACAGGGGCATTATCGCCTCCCATAGCATCCACCGCTACGCTGACACGCGCTTTAACATTATCTTGCACTGGTGCATCCATTATTAGTCTGCGTTTGTTGTAAACATGCTTAAAACGCGACCATTATACATACCGCATTTTGGACATGCAGCATGAGTTAAATGAAATGAATCGCAATCCGGATTGCTGCAACGAACAAATGTCGGAGCAGTTAATTTCCAATTAGCGCGGCGTTTGTCACGACGGGCCTGAGAATGACGACGTTTTGGATTTGGCACGTTGGTCTCCTTGTTACGACAACATAATTAGTTGCTGTCTTCTATTTTCTTTTTTTCAAAAATATTTTTTAATTCTGCCCATTCAGGTTTTATGTCATCGTCCTGACACGGACAGGATTCGTTCGTTAATTTAGTTCCGCAATGCATACATAATCCGGGACAACTTTCCGTACATAAAGCCCTGATAGGTAATGCCGGCAGAATATTTTGCCTTAATAACTCTTCCAGATTCAAGTCTGTTGACCCGGGGTAAAAAATACATGACTCTTCTGCGTCATCTTCTATTACTTTAGGGCCACCGGTATGATGCTGTGGTGGTTCTACCTCGAAATCCTCAGAAATATCAGCATGAATAGCCACTACCGCAATATCACCACATCTGGCGCATGGCATCTCTGCTACGGTATCTAAATAACCGTTTATCATTAATACATGGCTGGAACTGGATACATATAATTTTCCGGTAACCGGGGAAATCAGTGGCGTTTCTTCCACATTTTCCATTATAATATCAAAAGGAACCTCGGCAAATGAACCAGAAACACGTACAATATCCGAAAGGTCTAATTTCATAAAGATTTACCCCCTTTCAGATAAACAAAAAATGTGGGCATGACAGTATATTTAAGACACAATCAGCCCGGAACAAAGTTTACTGCTAATCAGGGGGCATTGTCAAGGAATGAATAGTAAGTTATATTTTACTCAGCAGAATTAACGAATTGGATGGTTAATATGATATTATCATCGCATTACTTATGTGAAAACGCAATAAAAAAAGTATATGAACCTTTGGCTGTCTCCTACTATCGCCACTGGAAGGTAGGAACTGCTTTATTCGACATTAAAGGAAATATCATCGCGTCAGACCATTTTGACTGTGGCAATGGTTGCGAAACTCAGTCAGAATGTATTTTTCTGCGTGAAAAAATGGCCAACGAATCAATGCGTTGGGGTGAACCTTCCATTCAATTATGCCCGGCAAGCCTGATGATTTGGGCCGTACCGATAATGATTAATAATGAATTAAACGGCGGCATAATAGGCGGGTCAATTGATATAGCGCAGTTACCCGGTAAAACGACTTTGATGCCGGCGGACGTACGACGTGCTTCAATAGATTTACTTAATCGCGCGAAGGACGCGAATATTACCAACTCGGCGATGATGGCACTTAATGGCGAAAAAGCACGGCGTGAACAGGAACGGGCAGAAGCAATACATATTGTAAAAGAACAAAATTACCAATCAATTCGCGACGTGTATCTTAACGAGGAACCGGCGTTAATATCAGCAATTAAACGCGGTGACAGAAAATCCGCACGGTCAATATTAAATAAAGTTCTGGTGGTAATTTATTCTATCGGATCAGCCAACCAGATAATGCTAAAAAGTTTACTTTTAGAACTGGTGGTTACCATGTCACGCAGTGCTATTGAGGCCGGCGGAGAACCGGCGGAACTGTTGGGAGTAAACTATTCATCATTTACCGAATTGGCAACCATTACAAATGAAGAGGAATTATGCCGTTGGCTGGTTGAAATGCTGGAAAGAATGATGAATGCTATAAAAGGCACCATTGTACCAATGCGGGTGTTGATGAGCAACGCCCTGAAATATATGAAAGACCACCTTGACGAAGAGATATCACGGGATGAAGTTGCCAATATTGCCCTGATGTCACCATCACATTTCAGTCGCGCCATGAAACAAACCTTCGGACAATCATATACAGATATCCTTACTAAAATGCGGGTAGATAAAGCCCGGGAATTATTAGTCAGGACAGAAAAATCTCTGATACAAATCTGTGTAGAATGCGGATTCAGCGACCAGAGTTATTTCACCAAAGTATTCAGCAAACAAACTGCAAGAACACCAGGAGAATACAGAAAGCAATTCCGAATAGTGAATCAATGATTAGCGCAACAGAAATTGCCGTAAAGTACAACAACTCAACACCTGAAAAATTAGCGGAAATTTTAGGTCTTAAAATTGTCTCCAAAGATAATTTGAATATCCCGGGAGTAACAGTTTTTGCGGAATTATCCGGTGATGAAATAATTATATATCCTGTGGCAGTTGGCAAAAATAAAGATTTACTGATACTTCACGAGATTTGCCATTTCCTTTCCGGTAACAAATGGCTTTCATCAGAATCAGAAGCGGACAACTGGGCAACTGAATACCTTAAGAAAATTAATAAATAACAAAAATACGTAAAAAAAATCCGCCGGCTATTCACCTGCGGATTTTTTATCACAACACTTTCGATTAAGGTCACTTCGACAGTCTCAGTAACCGGTCGCTGAGCCTGTCGAAGCGACCATTTTTAAGCAATTTTCTCTTTGAAAGTGAAATTCCTGTTATCAGATATTTTGCTTTCTATTACAGACTGTAACGACGTTTAATGTATGTATGAATGGTATCAATTTCTGTTGTTGATAAAGCACGGTTAAATAACGCGAACTCAGCAACATTTCCGGTATTTGTATACGTTCCACCCGGGATTGGGCCAAAAATTGTTAACGCACTGGTGTCAGTAGCATTCGCATTGCCGGCAACCGGGGTATTAGCAACACCTTCGCTCCAGGAGTTTAATGTTGAACCCATGCGTTGCATAGTATAATATCGTTCAGTATTAAATGGTGGATTATCTGAATGAGGATTTGGCGGCCAGGGACCAGCATTCCAATGCCATTCCGGGAAATCCATCTTAACATTAGTTACCATAAACTTATATGCACCATCATTAGCAACCGTGGTGAATCCCATACTGGTTGTATTATTCCAAAAACCTTTTGTCGCTATCCCGCACCATCCGGTCCATGAGTCATTAATATAGAATACTGTCACCAGGGTAAAATCTTTCAGTGAAGTCGTATAGTTAGCAAATAACCACCCTGAGTGGAATTACTGAAGGTGGCGCATGGTTTGCCTTTGAAACCATTACTGCTATACTGTGGCAATTTGGTTCCACCGGATTTAATTGACGGTGTAACCTTAACCTTACCCCATGATACCGGCCAACAGGTAATCTGGTCACCGGTATTTAATCCGGTAATCGCGTCGGCACGCAACCACATCTCTAAGCCACTGGTGGTGAATGGAACTACAAATGGCAACGTATTTTGCGTTGCTACATGTCCATCAACATAACTGATAATAATTTGATTTGAATGACGTAAATTGGTATCAGATGCATCTTCAGCAATATTAACTTCTGATGTTGATGATACTGTCTTACCATCGGCAGTCAACCATGCCTTTGTGGGGTCTTCAAATTCGCCCAGAGAAACACCGGAACAATTGGCATTATATACATAACCATTCGGGTACGACTTGCCAAGTGATGGACACACCAATACTCCTGGATCAACAGAAATGGCACTCCAGTATTGCGCGGTTAACGGCATTGACTCTTCATGGTCCTGCGCATACATCGATGTCATTGCGGCTATTTGCCGTTGATTACTGGTACAGGTAGTCTGGCGCGCCTTTTCGCGGGCACGGGCAAAAACAGGGAAAAGAATTGCCGCTAAAATTGCTATAATGGCAATTACGACCAACAACTCAATTAACGTGAATCCACGTTTTTTAGTAATAAGCATAAATCACCTCCGCATAAAGTTATAAAACCAATATACATCTATCTATTGAAAAATTCAATAAAAAAACTGCTTAATTTTTAAAAAATATACAATATTTTACAATTACCAGACCTATGGTCACTATTTTTTTTAATTAAACCAGACGAATGGTATAATATTTTTATATAGCAATAGTAATTATTTTATAACTTTTTACGATTAAATACCTGTAAACTTTACATAAATAACCTGTTAAATGGCTATTTTTAAATGATTTAAAATAAAATTACAAACCTATTGACACATATCCGATTGATGAGGGTATAATTAATGTATAAGGTAATAAACTCCCCGGCAATATATTTTATCACTTAACAAAGGAGACTCATTCAATGTCATTCTCAATAATGACCACAGGTCTGGTTAATATGCTTAACAAACAGATACATGGTTTGATTCTGTTACTTTTATTTGCAGGTACAATACAATGTGCTGAAGTTGAAAAAATACCGATTGCGCCACCTGCGGCAAACCTGCCAGATTCCGCGGATTTAGTACCCTGGCCAGAAAAAGCTTATCCGGTTTTTGCACCCGGTTCTGTTGCCAATGTCAACGAATGGTTATTCGATGCTCCTGCAGGCAAACATGGGTCAGTTAAGACTATGCCGGATGGTCAACTTGTTTTTGAAGATAAAACCCCTGCCCGATTTTGGGGCACAACAACTACATATGGCGCTACATTCCCCGAAAAACCGGAAGAAGTTGTAAAATTGGCAGATTCCATAGCTAATATGGGGTTCAACCTGGTGCGATTTCACCATAATGATATCGGTTGGAAAAGTATAGGATACCTGCAACAAAAACCACAAAGTAATTACCTGTTGGATCCGGAAGGTATTAAGCGGTTTGACCTTTTAACATCTGAGTTAATTAAAAGGGGTGTTTATCTCTATATCGACTTTGCGGATTACCGTCAGTTTCTGGCAGAAGATGATTTTGAAGGATATGAAGAGTTAAATAAATTAGGAAATTATGGTTGGAAAGGTGTATTTCCACATCCTAAAATGGTAATTGCATGGAAACGTGCTGTCACCGAACTTCTCAACCATAAAAACTTTTACACCGGCCGTACATATGCTGAGGAACCTGCGGTAGTTACAATCGAAATAATCAACGAAAATGGTCCCTTCTGGGATTGGAGTTTTAAGATTAATGATAAGGTTCAAAAATGGCATGACCAACAGTGGAATGACTGGTTAGTTAAGAAATATGGCACTGTAGAGAAAATGGATGCACAATGGACTGATTTAGACGGTACAAAAGGACTTTTTGATGGTGAAGACCCCACGAAAAACACCGTATTTCGTCCCCGACTTGTCCCGTTAATGGAATGGGACCGATCGTACCGGTCAAAAACCCGTGGTGCTGCCCGGGTTAATGATTATTATACTCATCTTGCCGATACCGCAACTTCATTTTATAGTGACGCGGCAAAACATATACGTGATCAGGGATTCAAAGGTGTAATTATCGGTTCACACGAATTGCAGGGAGCGATTGACCAGTATTCTGAGATTAAAGGAATTGGTTCTATTGCTGCTCATCTATATTGTTCTCAAATGCCGGCATGGAATGCGCGACCTAATGTATCCGGTGCCACCATGGATGGTGTTGATGTTAAAACAAAAAACTGGTTCTCTAACCTGCCTCGCATTAAATCCAACGGCGTACCTGGTATCAATGGCGAATGGAACGGTGGTGGATTAATATATCGTGCGGACGCGAATGTTGCTGTTGCCGCCATAACCAGTTTCCAACAGGTAACCCAAAACCTCGAGTTTGGATATGTATCGCGTTGGGGTGGCGAACAAATGGATAACTTTGATAACCGACATAAATATTTAGGTTATCTTAATAAAATAAGCGACAACCTTTCCAATATGCACGATGCCGCCTGGATGTCGACCAATCGTATTTGCGCTCCGCTATTCATCAGGCATGATTTTTCGCCAGCAAAGAGTACAGTTCAAATCGCTTTTTCTGAAGAAGATCGTTGCGAACAAAATCTGCATGCGTCCGGCATTAACGGTGGCAGTTTCACCGTGGGTAACGCGTCATTATTCCTGGCTAATCTGCATAATGTTGAAACATATTTCTTTGATAAAGTTTACGATGGTAATGCTGATATCGTCTTCACCACCGGCAGAACGGCATCAGGTGATTATCGTAAAGCGAAACACGCGGTAATTATTGGTGATAATCCTTATAACGACCGTTACCACAAAGGGCGTGATATCTGCGCACCGGCAAAATTAATTAACCCATCACTAAAATCAATATATCTGAAAACTCCAACAACATTCACCTTTACATGGCCTTACACGGCAAAAAAAGAGATTACTTTTGATACTCTGGAAGGTGCCATAGAATTATCATCAATACCAAAAGGCGCGCAATCAATCGGCGTTAGCGCGGATAACAAATATACCCTTGGGTGGTTAGACGACAAATATCTGGTGTTACCCAATGCCCGCGCTTTCCACAACCGCGCCGGAGACATTCAATGGTTGTACCGCATGTATC
>CAZNLA010000006.1:0-38248 GCA_964573385.1 uncultured bacterium | reverse complement strand
GCAGAAGACGGCATACGATTTTTCTGAATGTGACTGGAGTTCAGACGTGTGCTCTGCCGATCTGCCATCGTTTTTTTACCGCTGTCTTTCATCCCCTGCACATCTGACTTGCGCGGAAAAGAACCGGCAAATACCACAAATGGAACATCCTTCTTTTGCAATATTTCATAATGCGCACGAAAATTCGGCGCAATGGTAATCATATTGACAGCAAATGGCGTTTTAATTTCAGCCACTAACCTGTCAACTTCTTTCTCGAATATATCCGGCGGGGTATTACCACCGGCAAATACCGGGAAAGCACCTGCTTCTGCAACCGCCTTAACCAGTTCAAAATTGCTTATCCATGTCATACCGCCACTAATTATCGGGGCTTTTACCCCCAGGAAATCCGTACCACGTTTTCCAAATTGTTCAAACAACATTTTTTCCATCCTTTTTTATATTATTACACGACTTTTACCTTATTAAACTACCCATTAAACCATTCCCTGCAAGAACTATATATCTTTATTAAAGATTTTCGCAAATTATTATGTTAACAGACTATTATCAAATATCCCATGAAACAGTTCTCACCCATGTGGCAGTGTTAGAAACCATGCGTGGCATTCACCTTAAAAAAATAATAACACTGGTTGATTATGCACTTTATAATTAGCCACTTAATGTCGATATATAAATAATGCCTGATTATCAGTATAATTAAAACAGCAAAATAGTGACATGATTAAAAGACTATTGCAAAACTCAATTTGATTATGGTTTTTATATCAGGTTGCTTAATGACTACAGAACTTTCGGTTAAGGTCACTTCGACAGTCTCAGTGACCGGTCGCTGAGACTGTCGAAGCGACCAATTTCTTGCATATTTCTGCTAAAAATCGAAAGTCCTGTGACTATAATACTCAGTAACTTTTTATTAAAATTGTTGTCTAAGTTATTTAACGGGTTAAACAGGAAAATCTTCTCTTGTTTTGTCATCAAACTTCGTTGGAGGTTAAACGTGAACAGTTCTATTATCACTATTGGCCAACATTCGGCCATCCCATTTATTATGGGATTTCTTTTTGTCATTTTTATGATATTTTCCAGTGTTGCCATGGCTACACAAACTGATAACCATGGACTGCATGCGGTACCACCACCTGATGGCAAAGTAACGATTGATGGCGATTTAAAGGATTGGGATTTATCCGGGCAAATTTTTATATGCTATGATGTTGATACGTTGAAGGATGTATACAGTGCCAAAGTTGCGGCAATGTATGACGCCAAAAATCTTTATGTATCACTGCATTGGAAAGATACCTCCCCAATGGGAAATATCCACGACCCGCGTTACCAATCTAACAAAGGTTGGGCAGGAGACAGTGTACAGTTTCGGGTAAAGACTGACAGAGTAAGTTGGATTACCGCCTGGCATTATGCCGCGAAAAAAGAATCCTGCATGCTGATAGACTATCCCAAAAACCTTAATCCTGAAGGAGCAGACGGCAGCAGAATATTCCAGACAACTGAAGGTTGGAAATTAAATGATGGAGTAGAAATGGCATTTAAAAAAGATGCCGACGGCAAAGGATATGTACAGGAAATGTTGATACCATGGGAATATATAACCATAAAAAAGAATTATAAAGCCGGTGAAAAGTTTCAGATGGGCATTGAGTTATTATGGGGTGAGGTTGATTGGCCGGTACACCGTTACGCGGATAACCTGGCCGATGGCGCCACCAGTCGCGAATTCTTCTGGACAGCAATTAACAGTTGGGGCGATGTAGTTCTTGAACCAAAAGGAAATCTTAACCTGCCGGCACCGGCATGGATGAAAGAATCCGCATTGGATATACCGGTTGGACCAGTAGATATAAAATATTCATTACCAGCAGATTCGCGCGTTACCATTGCTATTGAGGATAAAAACGGCAAACGCATACGCAATCTGATAGCAAGTGCGGACAGAAAAAAAGGTGATAACGTTGAAAAATGGGATGGATTGGATGACAATGGCAAAGCCGTTGCAACCGGTGAATATAAGTTCAAAGGGATATTCCATGATGGCATCCACGTAAATTACGCCATGTCATTTGGTAATCCGGGAAATCCTTCATGGGATACTTCTGATAGCAGAGGCGCATTTTATGGTGACCATACTGCCGCACATGCTGCCGCCGCAGCGGGTAATTATATTGCGCTTGCCTGCCCCATGGGTGAAGGCGGAAAATATCTAATAGGACTTGATTTAACCGGACAGCGATTATGGGGTTTGGCGAATCGAGTCGCGTTTGACGGCGGACGCGCATCACTGGCCACAGACGGAAAATTGCTGTGGATATCCAACCAGGGAAAAGAAGCATCAATCTACCGGGTAGATATCGCCACCGGAAAATACGCACCGTGGAAAAGAATGGCGAAAGATGTGGCCGGCAATGAAGCACCTATGCTGGACCTGCAAGTTTCTGATTTCAAAAAAGAACAGACTAACGATACATTACCGGTAGGCATCGGTGGCGAAGGTAAAAAAGCTGAATTTAACATGACCGCAATAGCACTTAACAAAGGTCTGTTGGCAATAGCCCTTAACCTTGAAAATATTGTAAAAGTTATTGACGCGGAAAATGGCGATGTTAAAGCAGAAATAAAAATAAAATCACCAATATCTGTAACAGGTTATGGCAATGGTTGGCTGGTTTTGGCGGAAGGCAAAATCATCAGCGTAAGTGCAGACGGCAAAACAACACCATTCACCAAAGAGACATACCCGGATGGATATAGCATTGTATCTGACACTAAAGGCAATGTTTATTTATCTGTGCGCGGTACAGAACAGAACATTAAAATATTCTCGTCAAAAGGAAAGTTTGCTGGTGAAATTGGCAAACGCGGTGGACGTCCGAATCATGGCGCTTTCATCGCCGAAGCGATGAGAGAACCTGGACAAATCGCCATTGACGGCCTTGGTCGTTTGTGGGTTACCGAAGAAACCATGAACCCTAAACGAACCAGCCTGTGGGATGTTAAAAAGAAAAAACTTATTAAAGATTTTGTCGGCACCGGCACATATTCCGGCACCGGGTCAATAAATCCATTTGATTCCACCATGGCATTCGCCAATAACACTGTTTATAAAATCGACTTATTAAAAGGGACATGGAAACCTGTTTATTCAATAGGTGCCGGCAATAATCCTGATGAGATTTTCCCACCGCGAATCCATGACTATGTTACCTGTAAAACCATCAAACGTGACGGTAAATATTACGCTACCACCGGTGGTTCTGCACGGGCATCAAATGAAATTGAGGTTGTTGCCTGGGATGGCAAAAATTGGCGTTCAGTTGCCAATATCGGCATAGTACCCAAAGTAAATAAACCTGCTGATTTAGTAGGTGACTGGACAAAGTTCAGGCATCCCTTCTTCACCGGCAAAGAAGGCCAACTGTATGCATGGGTAGACCAAAATGGTGATGGCATCGTTCAAAAAGAAGAACTGACCTTCATTAATCCTACTGCGGATGGCAAACCAATAACTTTACGTAGCTATTACTGGGGACAACTGCCGGATGATGATGGCACCATTACCTATATGGTTAGCGGTGGTAACGCGTTATACCGTATCCCTATTTCATCTATCAATAAATCCGGCGCACCGGTTTACGATTTATCGAAGGCTTATGTCGTAAAAGTTGATCAGCCTGTTTTAGAAAAAGGTAATGGCGAAGGCATGATAATCGGCGGTAAAGATGGAATGGTTTACATTAACCAGGATCCGTTAATTACTGTTGATAAAACCGGACATGTAATTGGTGGTTATCCTAACAGACACACATCCGTACATGGTTCCCACACCGCAAAAGCGTCAACACCCGGATATCTTATCGGCCCATCATCGTTCATGGGTGTCGCAGATATGGGTGGCAATACAGGTGAAATATTCGACCTTAATGGTAACCTTGGCGAAAATTATCTCTTTACCAATGATGGTTTATGGGTTCAGTCTTTATTCAAAGATTGCCGTGGTTGGTATGAAACCCCTTCCAAAGCAATACGTGGCATGTCAATGGATGCCATAACTGCCGGTGGCGAAAGTTTCGGCGGTAACTTTATCAAGGCATCCAATGGTAAAGTATACCTGACAATAGGTGGAACAGACGCGCGCGTATTGGAAGTTAAAGGATTGGATACTATAAAAAGATTCAATGGCGAATTTTCCTACACCCCGGCACAATATGACGCCGCGCAAAAATTATTATTGGATAAAGCGATACAGGTAAACCAGCCAAAGGTATACCAGATAACAAAAGCCACTGTCCCAATTATTATAGATGGAAACTCAGCAAAATGGGCAGAATTAATGGATGACAGCAAATCATTAATAGAAGTGCAGGAAAGCAAACAGCAACGGTATGGCCGCGTCCAGGCGCGATACGATGCTGACAACCTGTATCTTGCATATCGTGTATTCATAAAACGTTCACAAATGAGCAATGTAGGCCAGGATTATCGGTTGTTATTCAAGAGTGGTGATGTGGTTGACCTGATGATTGGCCCTGACCCGCAGAAAGCTAAGGGTGAAGGCAATTCACGCATTATCCTAACCCCATTCAGTGGCAAAATGATAGCTGTTTTAAACCAAAAATATGTACCGGGTGCGGCAAAAAGCGAAGGTTTCGGTTTCGCCTCCCCTGCCCGTTCGATACAATTTGACCGTGTGATAGTAACCACGGATGTTAAAATAGCGACATCACCCATCAACGGCGGTTACTTTGTAGAAACTGCAATCCCCTGGAAAACCATCGGAATAACACCGAAATCCGGATTAAAATTAAAAGCCGATATCGGTATTCTGTATGGCGACGCAGGTGGAACTGTTACAGTAGCACGAAATTACTGGAGCAACAAAGCCACCAACCTGGTGAACGATATCCCGGGTGAAGGCGATCTGCAACCAGAATTATGGGGTTCATTCACACTGGAATAAACTCTATCCGTAAACACAAGACAAAAAGACTGCCACTTTCATTAAAGTGGCAGTCTTTATCGTAAAGGGTGAATAATTATTCAGAACTTTCGTTTAATGTCACTTCGACAGGCTCAGTGACCGTGATTTCTACTGGGCACTGAGTTTGTCGAAGTGACCACATCTGAAAACTGAAAACTTGTCCAATTTATTTTTGTACTAATTTATAAACAAAACCTTATAATTAAACCCTACAATCCCGCGGTGCGTTCGTCACATGGCATTATTTTTACCAGACCATTTTCCGGTTTATCCAGATAAAAATACGCAGTTGCCGACCAGTCATCTTCACGTTCAAATAATACGTAATCTGCCATGGTGTCAATATTATCAATATCAATAAAATTAGTGCCGTCACCTAACACCATCAGTTTATCAACCATGCCATCGGCAAACAGTGCCTTCACATCCTCGCGACTGCCACAACCTATTTGCTGTATGGTAACGCGTATTTCATTATCAAAATAAATTGGGTCGGGGCCGTGCAGGCGATAAAATGAATACGCTAACTGTTCGTGGTCTGCCACCGGGCAACCGTGCCATAACTGCGCGTAATGCCCCTGCCCCCAACCAGTCGCTATATAATCTTCTGTTCCGGTGCCACACAGGGTTGGGTAATCAGTATCACCATCCAGATAAACCTTCACTTCACCTTCACCCCACCATGTTTTGCCATATTTTACTTTATCCGCAATCACCCCGACAGTGCACCCAACAAAACATCCATTTCCATTAATATGTGACAATATTTGAAAATCTTCCTTCATTCTGGTCTTTATTTCACGGTTAAATACGGCATGAAAATAACCGGCATTGGCAGGATGTTCATCATCTACGGTGTAATCAACTTCATAAAATAACATACTCACATCGTTAGATGTCTCATTACTTACCGTTAACCGGCAACCGGTGCGGAAAGGCATGGGCACACGGCAAGTGTAGGAACGGCCTTCCGCATTGCCAAACCAGGCATTTTCAAACGCGGCGTTACGACCCAGTGACACCCCAAAGAAGTCGCCTATTGGCGCCTCAATTGCCGGTGTCTCCGCACCATCCCAATACGCGCGTATTACCAAACCGCGCATCAATTGCGGTGTGCGATCCGGAAAAGTTATCCATATACGCCGGATAGTGCCGGAACCGGTGGCCGCAGCAATGGTAATGGTCTCACCTGCCGGTAATGGTAACGATGGTTGTCCCTTGCGACCATGGTTAACCTGTCCACCACTGGCAACCGCGCCATCAATATTCTCCGCCGTCGCCCAACGCATCCGTTTACCCGGTTTTAACATGTACAAATCATTCATAATATTTCACCCTTTTTTATATTTCTTTTTTGTTGCAGTACAAAAAGTCGCTTCGACAAGCTCAGCGACCGGTCACTGAGCTTGCCGAAGTGACCTTAAACTATTCAGACATTTTACTGGTATTGAATAGATTTTATTATCCACCAGTTGCCATGCTTTCGTGAGCACGTATTACCGCGTCCAGGGCGAATACACCATCCGCCAATGTGGGCAAACTGTGTGAAGGACGACCTGCACGAATACTGGCTACCAAATCATAATACATACTTTCAAAGTTTTTGCTGTCGGCTACATGCGTTTCAATGGTTTGCGAATGACCATAAAGTTGCAGTTTACCGCTTTGTTCATTCCATTTAATAACACCTTTTTCACCAATCAGGTCTACTTGCCGGTCCATAATCGGGTCTTTTGATGAAAAACCATATGCATGACTGCATTCAATATTCACAATAATACCATTTTCCATCCGGCAAATCATTGCCTGGTGGTCTGGAATATATTCATGGTGCAAATTGGTACCCAGACAATGAATATCAGCAAAGTCAGCACCGGTAAACCAACGCGCAAGGTCAGCATAATGCACACCCTCGCCAACAATTACGCTGCCATCATGGCTTAACAGACGCATACCGCGTCCGGGATAGGTACCGCGATGGTCTGCACCCCACCAGTCATCAATTAAACGCACTGCCCGCAAATTACCAATTTCACCGGCATCACACCAGGCCTTTACCTGTTGAAATCCGGCAGAATATCTAAGGATAAAGCCGATGGCAACAATAAGGTTAGTTTTATCAGCAATTTCCAGCAAATGCCTGGCTTCGGCGATGGTAGGCGCAGGTGGTTTCTCCAATAGAATATGCTTACCGGCATTCAGGGAAGCCTCTGCTATCTCAACATGAGTATTGGTATGGGTAGCAATTACCACCACATCAATATCCGACCGCAACATAACTTCTCGATAATCAGTATAGCGCGAAGCCTGCGGATATTTTTCCTGCATATCATCAAGAATAGCGGTATTGATATCAACAACCGCCGACAACTGCGCGATATCAGTTAATGCGGTAATGGTGGGCAAATGTCCATACCCGGATACAGTACCACAACCAATGACAGCAAAATTAAGGGGAGCATTCATTATATTCTCCAATATTAATGTTATTGAATGCCAAATTAGACAATTACATGGTTAGTTTGTTTTCAAAACAAACTTTAAGGTATCCTTATGGTACAAACACCCTCTATATTCGCCACTCTATATCAATTCATTAATTTACGCCCTACCCCTTTCCCACCGGTAGCACTTTATTTAAAACATGACTTTCGCTTTCAAAGAGAAATCTGCTTAAAAATAGTCGCTTCGACAGGCTCAGCGACCGGTCACTGAGCCTGTCGAAGTGACCTTAAGCGACAATTACTATTTTACCTGTACAGAATGCCGGGGACGGCATTCCCTACAATTCAGACAGGTTTTGCAATCGACTGTATAAATTTATATTTTAAAGGTAATTATCAATTGACTTCCTGCCATAAAAAGCGCAATATTTACCACAAAACTAATCTGGTAACTTTTTACTGTTACTGCTGTCAATATTGTTGAGGAAATTATTATGTATAGATTTTTATCACTGTTTTTTGTATCTTTATTATCTGTGGCATTATATGCGGTACAACCAATAACATGGTCTGATGTTGAAATTGGTGCACCAACCACTGCCGGCAGTTCTGTTGAAAAAGATGGTATTCTCACCATTACCGGTGCAGGTACCGGTGATACCACTACTGGCAAAGACCAGCTTCATTATACTTATACCACCCACCCGGGTGACGATTTGGATATTATCGTACGCCTGACCGGTTTCGACGGTGATGCAAAGGGACGTGCCGGCATTATGTTTCGCAGTAATAATGATGCCGACACAACTACCGCCAATAATGTTTTCTGCTATCAAGCAAACGCTGACAAAAAGCATAACATTGTATTCACCGCGCATGATAAAGAATTAAAAAATGGCAATAGTAGTGGAATCGCCACCAAAATGGATTTCCCCATTTGGTTGCGTCTGGTACGCATGGGCAAGCGGTTTGGGGCATACAAATCTTCTGATGGCAAAATATGGACAATGATGAGCAATACCAGCGGTGGACAATTTAATGCCGTCGGTCCAATTAAAGTTGGTCTGTTTGTCTGCAGTGGCAATACCACAAAAACAGCGACTGCCACATTTGATAAAATTTCTATTGGCAAACCTGATATGGGATATTCCACCAGTTGGTACGGTAACAACTTTGGCAGTAACGCCGACGATGGCCACGTTTCCAACGGCATCAGTTCGCTGTTTGTGGCCACCGATGGTACATGCTACACCAATTCCGGTTGGGATGAAGGCGGCGAACCATCTAAGATTTATAAAGATGGCAAAATTATCAAAGGACTTCGTGAAGGCAATGAAAACTTTGGAAATTCATTTTGCGGCGAAGGTTCGATAACCAGCGATGGCAAAAGTCTTTACCTGGCGGTATATAGAAACCTATTTAAAACCGATTTGCTGGGCACCGCGGCGTCAACAAAACCTATCTACTTATCTGTTGACCCGTTTGACACGAAAAAATATCACACCATCATCAGCGGTTTGGCGGTGGTGAATGATGAAATATTCATCAGTGATTCCCGCGACCAGAAAATCCGCGTGGCACTTCCCACCGCCTCCGCTTATTACACCGCAGGCAATACATCGGTGAATATCACCACCACAACAATCGATACCACCGGAGTGAAAAACGCGGCACCGGCGGCGATATACCAATCTCAGCGGGAAAACGACGCCAACGCTTATGTCATTCCCGGCCTGACGCCAAACACAAAATTTAACGTGCGCTGCCATTTTGCCGAATATACGGAAACGGTAGCAGGGAAACGAATAATGAATGTTGCCGCATCCGGCGCGGTAACAGTGACGAACTACGATGTTATTACCGCGGCAGGTGGTCCATTCAAACCGGCAGTGCTGGATATCCCGAATGCACAGTCTGACGCAAACGGCAAATTGACTGTCTATTTCGAACGCGTCAGGGGCGGCGACGGCCATGTGGTTATTTGCGGCATTGAAATACTATCAACTGACAGCAAGCAGGTTTTCGCCATCAATTGCGGTGGACCGGACGTGGCTGGATTCAAGTCGGAAATTAATGAAGTTATGTCACGCGCTTTTGATTTTACTCGTCCCGGACCGATGGCGGTGGATAAACGTGGCGACCTGTGGATTATTTCGGAAGCTAATGATTTCCCGGTGGGAACCACAATCTCAACGAAATATCCCGGCATCATTAAATGCTACCACCCCAACGGCAAATACACGGACAAACAGATTACCGATATCGTTAATCCCGTCGCAATTGCGTATGATGCAGTTAATGATCGACTGCTTATCGCCGACAACGCCGATATGAATATTAAAATTTACGGCAATCTGAAAGATACTCCGGTTAAAACCGGCACTTTCGGCATACAGGACGGACTGTTTTCCGGCAAAAATCCCGGACTTATTAATGACCCGGCGGCGGGTGGCTACGCTCGATTTTACGGTATCACCGGCGTGGGCATTGATGCCAACGGCAACATATACGTATCTAACGGTATGCAGGGCACAGACCTGCGAAAAATTACCCCGGACGGTAAACTGGTGTGGATGATGAACGGCTTGTTCTTTTGCAACACCCCGGATCTCGACCCGGATACCGACGGGCAGGATGCCTACAGCGTATATTGGCACGGCAAACTGGACTACAACAAAACCGCACCCGGCAGCGAATGGTCATTCAAAGGTTACAACTGGAATCCTAAATTATATGGCGCCCCGCCACGCCAGGGAAACGCCCAAACTATAATCCGTCGGGTTGGTACAAAACGCGCGAAGATTATGTATACCAGTGGCCAAGGAAGCGTGGAATATGTCGGAATCTTCCGTTATGACGGTGAAATTGCCATTCCATGCGGACAAATCCGCAATAGCGGTGCACAGATATGGGTTGATACCAATGGAGATGGAAAAGAGACAGCGGATGAAGTAACCACCGGAACCACCCCCGGCGGAATGAGCACATTTTGCGTGGACGACAATGGCGATGTCTGGCTGGCGTGTATGACACCTAATACCGTTATTGCGCGGCATTTTAAGGTTACAGCGATGACCCCGCAAGGCGCACCGATATATACAATGAACAAAGACGACGTTGAAGACGCCAACTTCCCCGGCACCGGGCAATTAATCAGTAACTGGGGAATGGGAGCATCACTGTTTTACGATTCGAAACGCGATTCCATGTACCTTAGCGCCGCCGCCCAACCGAGATTGACAGAGAAAGACGACTCGGTTAATTACCTTGCCCGATACGACGAATGGAGCACCGGCAACCGCAAGGCGCGCTGGTTTATAACCTTGCCAAACCCCAACACCAGCACCGATTTCATGTATGAAATCGGACGTCCATGGGGATGTGTGCATAAATGGATGGGGATGGATGTCGCGGATGATAAGCTGTTCTTTGCCGAATTATGGGGACAAATTAACGTATTCAAAACCACCGATGGCTCACTGGAGCGCATCCTCAATGCAGGACCGGAAGTATCTGGTGGGATAGCCTGGGAAGACGCGGCAATGGGACTTTCAGCATTTAAACGTAAGAATGGCGAGTTTATCATCTTCTCGGAAAACAGCGGTTGGGGCGGAAAACCGAATATGTACCGACTGCCGGCATCAAAAGAAAATATCCTGCCGGTAACCAGCATCACCAGTCCAGTCAATGATGAACCATTTGTACGGCCGACATCTATCACCATCACCGCCAGTGCGGTTGATGACGACGGTTTTGTAAGCAAGGTTGAGTTTTACCAGGGAACAACAAAACTGGGTGAAGATACAACTAAGCCTTACAGTTATAAATGGACCAATATACCATTCGGCAATCAGGTATTAACAGTGAAGGCAATCGATGACAAGGGTGGAGTTACGACTTCAAAGGAAGTGAACATTGCTGTTTTATCCAATGACCCGCCAAAGGTGAGTATATCTGCGCCAGTTAACAATTCATCATTCACCGTTGTGCCAGCATCGGTTATAATCACAACAAATACCACCGATAGCGATGGTACAGTAAAAAAAGTTGAGTTCTTCCGGGACACAAATAAAATTGGTGAATCCGCGGTTGCCCCTTTCACATTAACATGGAACGACATAACCCCGGGTAAATATGTATTAACCGCAAAAGCCACCGATGATAAAGACGCGACAACAGTTTCCGCACCGGTAAATATTCTGGTGGTTAAATGCACCACAACCGACTTAGTCGAAGGACTTGCGGTTGGCACCGTTGCGGATGGACAGAATAACTGGAAACGGGACCCTATAGCGGATGGCAGTGCCGGCAATTACGGACAATTTGAATATACTAATACTGAAGGCGCGCCGGTAAAGGCACCGTGCCTGAAGTTAAGGGCAGCCGGGTCATCCGGACACATGTATGCCTTCCGCGATTTAGGAACAAACACCGGCCTTTCTTTCTGGAAAATATCAGGCGATATGAAGTTCGATTATTCCAGCACTGATAAGCGTACCCAAATACGCATACTGGTGAAAGATGCAACCGATAAAGTAATTGCAGATTTCAACCGCCTGGTATGGAACTGGAACGACTCTGTATTTATAAAGTTTAATGGACAAACAGTAGTAAACGGGACATTTACCGACACTACCACCATCGATAAACTATGCAATACATGGAATAGTTTCAGCATAGAAAACGTAAATGGTGTCTTAACATTTAAATACGCAGATAAAACAATATCCACCATCCCATTGGGCGACAGCAATATCAACAACCCTAAAACCCTGAGTATCCTGATGGGCGAGAATAACTACGGTGGTCAGTCGCTATATATAGACAATCTAGTATTTGTGAAACCTGCAGATAAATAAACAAAAAACGTAACGACAGATTATTTTTGGCTTGGATTCGAATAATATGAAGGGGAATACATGAATACATATGAAAATTTGTTAGATTTTATCAGAACCCTGAAAATCATCGACACACATGAACATCTGCCATTTGAAACGGAACGGTCAAAGTATATGGATGTCCTGGAAGAATGGTTGATACATTATTTTAATTGTGATCTGGTGTCTGCCGGGTTGTCTGATGATGAATTAAAGATGGTTCGGGATAGCAAGCAGGATATAAACACCCGGTGGAAGGTTGTTGAGCCTTATTGGCACGCGGCAGAAAATACCGGATATGGGCGTTCGCTGGCTATTGCTGCCCGGGATATATATGGTATTAATGCTATAAATAAAGATACCATTGAAAAACTGAATAAATTATTCATAGCAGCACGCGAACGCGGCGGACATTATAAACATGTATTACAGGAAAAATCCGGCATTGCGCTGTCAATACGCGATTCGATGGCAATACCATACAGAGAAACAGAAGACGCTTTTGTTTTCACCATGAGAACAGATGGTTTTATTTGTCCATCACATTATAATCAGGTTCGCGCCATGGCGGCCGCGGTAGATATGACCGTGCATACCCTGACGGATTGGATGGAAGTCACCAAACGACATATAGAAAAATATTTAAATGGAAAAACGCGGGTTGTATGCCTTAAATGCGGATTAGCGTATAGTCGCAGCCTGCGTTTTGATAAAGTGACATATGCCGAAGCGGAAAAAGCTTTTAATGAATTATTCAGTGACGATACTCTTCCGGAATGGCGCGATTCAATAAAAGTCGCAAAGGTATTAGCCGATTGGATGATGCATTTTGTATGCCGGGTGGCGGATGACAACAAACTAGTTTACCAGATTCACACCGGCTTGCAGGAAGGCCATGGCAACGTAATTTATGATTCTAACCCGACACTGCTGACAAACCTTTTTCTGGAGTACCGCAATGTTAAGTTCGACATATTCCACATGGGATACCCATATATAATGGAAATGGGCAACCTGGCAAAAAATTTCCGCAACGTATTCATAGATATGTGCTGGGGACATATAATAAGCCCGGAAGCAGCCAGGCGCGCATTGGTAGAATGGTTAGACGCGGTACCAGCCAATAAAATATCTGCATTTGGTGGGGATTACGGATTTATAGACGGCGTCTACGGACATCAATACCTGGCCCGGCAAAACGTGGCAGCATCATTAACACAAAAAGTAACCGACGGCACCATAACCATGGCACGCGCCGAAGAAATAGCCACCTGGCTTTTTATCGAAAATCCAAAAAGTTTATTCAGTTTGGATAGGTTTTTAAATGAATAAAAAATGGGTAATTGCAGATGACTTTTAAAATGGCATTAATTCAAATGTTGGTGACTGGTGGCGATATGCAAGGTAATCTGTTAAGAGCAGAAAAAAAGAGAAACTTGCTTAAAAATAAACGCTTCGACAAGATCAGCGACCGGTCACTGAGCCTGTCGAAGTGACTTAAGCGAAAGTTCTGTTAAAATAGATGAAAACTTCGTCAATCTGGGACTGATACCGAGTGGCGAAGCCAGGAAGGTGTCTGTCCCACCGGGTTTGCAAAAGCCTTTTTATTCCTCATTTTCTAACTTTTTATATTTTATCTCCGGTAGAACAATTTCCCAAGTTTCATTATTAATATACTTTATAAATAATGGTTCAGAATCGGTTTTTCTTCTGACTAAAACCGCAAAGGCAGAAACTGAATCTATTTTATATCCCGGCAAAATCGCAAATTTTTGACCCATCTTTCCAATTTTATTACTAAATCGGTCAAGTAAAAAATATTTACCGTCATCATCTATTATTTGTAACTCATCACCGGGAGATACTGCTGAAATATGCCGGTGTATACTATTTCCCGGATAATATCTGCCCGGATAACTCAGATCTATCTTATCAAGTTCAACAGTTTTATATATATCATTGTATTGAATCGGGTTATAATCGATAATTACAGGTTGACGTTTTACAAAAGAATCTCCCAATTTTATCTTATCTAATATTGGATGATATTGATTAGTATGAGCGCAGATAAGGTTTTTTCTGGCACGGGTCATCGCTACATAATACAATCTATTCACCGCATCCGTATCGTCATTACTGCTATTTCTATTCCATCCACCATCCAGAATTACAACATTATCAAATTCAAGTCCTTTTGCCCGGTGTGCTGTCAATAACATCAATCCTTGTTGACGTCTTTTCACTTCATGACACCATTCCGCTAACCAATCTATAAATTGGCTTTCATGTTGTTCTGTATTATTAGTCTCTATTTTATATTCATCTATTACCTGTAACAGCATCCAATTCCAACGATTATCCGGTTGCTTTGCAACTATATTCCGAAGCATCTCCGCATTCAGCAATTTTGATTTTCTGTTATACAATGTATTCAATAATAACTGTGTTTCACGTAATCTCCAGAACCAGTTAACATTTTCATCCGCCATTTGAACCGGTATATTATTTTGTTCACAATAACTGCGTACCGGATACAAATATTCCCAATTACGCGCAATTATCGCACATTTACTCCAGTCCCAGTTATCTGTCATTGTCGCTAATCGTTGCAATTCAGCCATAACCAACACTGTCTGAGAGATTATATTATCCCCGGATGGTAAAATCTGCACTAATCCTTTTCCAATAACATCCACTTTCTGCCATTCCCCACCGGGTAATTCTTTTTTTCGTTCACGATTAATTGTAATGGGATGACTAACCTTCATCCTGTCATTTACAAGTTGAATCACCTGGTTTGAAGCATTAATTATATTTGCTGTGGAACGATAATTCTCTGTCAGATATTCCGGACGTGATTTATAATCTTCTTCAAATTGACGAATAAATCGTATGGATGCGCCTTTAAATGAATATATATTCTGATCATCATCACCAACCGCAAATATCGTCAATTTGCTGTTTTCATCACTTATTGAACGCCCTGCTAACGCGGAAATAAGGTCATATTGTTCTTTTTCAATGTCCTGATATTCATCTACAAATATCCAATTAAAACCAGACAAAATACGTTCGCGTTGAATATCAGCATCATCATCATCTAATCCATCACCTTTCAATAATGATGTCGCTTTACTCATAGCTTTTTTTAGTAAACTCTCATATTTTTCATTATCTTTTTTATCAGCACTGCCTTGCATACTAATTCCGGCTATTCGTAATGCAAGGGCATGACAAGTCATCACAGTGACTCCATTTGCGTCATCCCCTACCATTTCATTCAATCGTTTGCGAATTTCAACGGCAGCATGGCGATTATACGCAAGTGCAATTATCCCACGTGGATTTTCTCTTTTAACCCGCAACAGATAAGCTATTCTGTGTACTAACACCCTGGTTTTGCCGGAACCTGGACCAGCCAAAACCAATATATTACTGCTTTTTTTACGTTTCAAGTCATATGCTACAATATTTTTCTGTACCAAACTAAGAGATTCTATTATCTTCTTCCACGATTCATCGGTTGTTTCACGTTCTAATTCAGCATCCTTATTTGGCAACCATTTATTAATAAACTCGGTACGTTTCATCACGAAATAATCCATTACCATTCTCAACGCGTCTGCAATAGCGGTGATTGCTAATTCCGCATACAGCATCATTATATGAATCTGACGAGTTTTTTCTGTGTAAAGTTTTTGCACCGGGTCAAAATTTACTTGTGTAAATCCACGTTTTTCATTATTTAAATGCAATGTCATAGCATTTCTGAAAATTATTTGGCTTTTACTAAGAGTTAAAATTTCCATAGAATGCATCCATAACATGCCATTTTCAGTGTAATACATTAAATCATCTTTATTATTTGTAAACATTAAATCACTGGCTAATGATGCTACTAATTCTCCAATTGTAGTCTCTGACATTAAATCAATTCCTGTTAATTTGTCTGGTAAAGATTTTATAAAATGGTCCAATA
The DNA here is from genome assembly GCA_964573385.1 of uncultured bacterium. Classification (GTDB taxonomy): domain Bacteria; phylum Armatimonadota; class Hebobacteria; order CAIYQO01; family CAIYQO01; genus JBAXQQ01. The sequence goes on along the minus strand of CAZNLA010000006.1, from coordinate 21,943 downwards.
ATGTAATACACACATTATGCCGAAGCGATACCCGTTCAATAATTTCACTCCATGGACAATTAATCATTATATGAAAAGTTGGATCCATATTATCATTTCCGGACTGCTTTAACTTTATACTGTTCAGAGTATTTTTTCCTGATTTACCGTCACTTGATAATATTCTTAATATCTTTACTAATTTCTCAGTTGACGCATTAAACCCATCCTGTGACAACCGTGAAACAACAGGTCGCAGGTGTAATTTTGTTCTGTTACCTACTTCCAGATCTGGTTCTAATTCCTGCAACATCTTTATAAACGCAATTTCAAGTAGTGAAGAATCTGTCAGACGTTTTTTTGATGAATTTTCTACCCCGTAATGAACAAACGCAATAATTTTAGTATCATTCTTACAAACTCCCAAACGTTCCAGATCATACATAGCCTGGTTAATGCGGTCAGGGTTTAATCCTGTCTGAATAATTATTTCATCTGTTGAAACGCTTTCATTACTCGGTGTCTCAATAATTAAAGCAACCATATCCAATAATTGATCTTTATATTCCTGTTGCAAATTAGATTTATCTATTTTTTTCTTTGCTTCGTCAATATTCGTTATTCTCAATGAGGATGGATAAACCTGAATATAATTCTCTTCACGTTGTAATAATCCCGCTTCTTCTAACCAGGATACTGCTACTTTTGCGTTTTTATCAATATCATATTGCAGATGTTCAATCTCAGTTTTTTCTGCTTCTAATAATAATTCACCGGGTGTGATTATTACTCTGCCAGTATGTCCGGTTTTGCGATCAATATTACGCAACATTTTTAATATGGTATTTATATCCCGTTGGGTTAGCTTTGATCTTGATGATAAACCAAATTGGCTATCCACATCTTCAGGAGTATATAGTAAAATGCATTTTGCTGATTTTCTATCTCTTCCTGCCCTGCCTGCCTCCTGAAGATAGTTTTCAATGGAACCGGGTATACTGGCATGAAGAACAAGACGAATATTCGATTTATCTATCCCCATGCCAAATGCATTAGTGGCGACAATAACCTGAATCTGGTTATTACTAAATTTTTCCAATATATTTTTCTTTAATTCCGGAGTTATACCGGCATGAAAAAATGATACCTGTAATCCTTTTTCCTGCAGATATAACGTCATCTCTTCAGTCTCTTTTTTAGTAATACAATAAACTACTGCTCCCCCACTGTCCTGGTCAGGTAAAGATTCGCGAATTAAACTATAAATAAGCGATTGCTTCTCATCTTTTTTTGTTGGAATTACATAAAACTGAAGGTTGTCACGTTTCGCGCCACCATCCACTACTAACATATCATTGTTAAGTTTCTCTTTGAAAAATTGTACCATATCTTCAACTACATCAACCTTGGCGGTAGCAGTTAAACACATTATCGGTGCCTGCATTGCTAATGGTGTATTTTTTTCTGTATATTCTTTTATAAATCTGGCAATATAGCGATAATCTGGTCGAAAGTCATGCCCCCATTTAGAAATACAATGTGCTTCATCTATAACCCACATACCAATCGCGCGTTGTCGCAACGCTTTACGCACAGAAACTGACCGCAACTGTTCTGGTGAAATTATTACAATGGCCGCGTCTCCCAAACAAATCCGTTCCAACGCTTTTTTGTGTTCTAAAACAGATAGCATACCATTTACTGTTACACATGCGGCGATACCATTTTTCTCAAGACCGGCAACCTGGTCGGCCATAAGTGCCTGTAACGGTGATATTACCACTGTTAACGAACCTGTTTTAAAATAGTTTGAAAGCGCGGGTATCTGGTAACACAAGGATTTACCAGTACCAGTAGGCAGAATACCCAGAATTGATTCACCATTCATTGCTGATTCAACTATAACTTTCTGCAGAGGATTCCCGTGGATGTCAGAAGGTTCCTATCGGAAAGCAGGATATCCAAACCACCGGTTAAGTTCTTTCTCCGAATTGTGGAATGTCGAACACCACGGACATTCCGGTGAATTACATGACAAATTACGGAGTTTATGCAGTATATTCAAAGTTTTCGGATATTTATGCCGAACCCACGGTGGAATATCAGACCCGGTACCACTGACAGAAAGCCAGGCAATGATATAACTAAGTTCTCAACCGATATCTACTGCATCATTAATAATCTTTACAGCATTATTTACGCATCCTTTATCTTTAATATAATCGTAAATAACAGTTTTCGCGACTTCGTCTTCCGGACGGGTTGTGGCTCTTATTTCCTTGAATAATATATCGAACCCGTCATAACTTCCGTCAATAGTAGTAAGCCAATGCCATATTGTCAGCAATTCAGGAGATTCATTCTGTAATTTCATTAACTCTTCACACTGGTCATCAAATAATGTAAGTGCCAGACGAGAATCTAATTCCGGATCATTAATCGACTGCCGACAAATATCAGCAGATATGTAGTGTTTTACTAAATGGTGGTAAGGATTCCGCGGAAAGACTAGCGGGTTAAGCATCAGAGTATCAATACAAGGAAGATTCAGTATTTTTAATCCGGGTTTTACTACTTTAAGATGCGGCACATCATGTGAAATTATATTATGTCCTAAAAGATATGATAAGTCATCCGCAAAATCATCTAACTTACTTAACAACGAATGTATACTGTTATTATGAAGAGAAATCGAGGCACCATTATCACCTCTCACCGCAGCAAGATTAAATAATTTATTATCTTTAACATCAATTTCTAAATCTATTGAAAGAGATTTTTGCTTAAAGCTACAACTCATAATTCCTCATTGCCAAATCATTGTTAACATAATTTATATCCGATAACAACGATTATAACAAATGTATATAATCATGAAAATAGTCTTAATGCAACGTAACTACTAAACACCAAATTAATCGGACAAGTTTAATGGTAATTAATGCCTTGGAAAGGCATTTTAATGAGTAACCACATGCGTTAGCCTGGATACTGTCGGGGACAGGCAATTGTTCGGACTGCTGCTTTAATTTATTATGTGTCTGAAATCGCCGAACAAAAGTCAGTCCCCTACCGCAGCCAATATTTATTAATGTGACCATACTTAAATAACAACAATTTGATTAAGTGGACCAAAGCTTTATCCACACAAAAGCTCATAGAGCCAAAATAATCAGGATTTTAGATTGAAAATTTTACCACGGTCACTAAACCTGCCTAGTAAATAAGCAATCTTAACCGAGTATCTTTATTGCGTTTTTATACAATATATTTCTCCGGTCGTCGTCAGTAATATCAGCACCCAGAATTGTGCCGATGCAGTATGGTTGGCTGAACCAGGGGAAGTCGGTACCGTATACAATTTTTTCTGATGATACTGTCTTCATCATCTGTTCTATTGCACCGCGTTTTATTGACGCGGCGGTTAATTCACAATAACAATTGGGGAAGTTCGCGGCTAATTCCGCGGCGCTATCCCAGTCATCATACAGACTGTGTCCCAGCATGGTTTTTGCATTCGGGTATTTCTCCAATACGCGCTTCACCGGGTCATACCCATTATATGGACACCCTTTCCATGTATGCAGTAACACCGGCAAATGCCGTTCATTAGCTATCTGCCATACCGGTTGGTATCGCGGGTCGTCAACACTGACATGGTGATACCCGGCCAGCATTTTAAAGCCGACATATACATCAGGATAATTATCGTAATCGGCCAGGTCATCCAGGATTACTTCTGGATAATTGGGATTTACCGCCATATAGGCACGTAAAATATCCGGCAATTCCCGGACTGACGCAATATTGATAGCATTGCCGATATCTGGTGTAAACAGGCTGTGATGATGGCATATAACCAACCGCTTAACACCGGATTGTTGTAGCAATTTTTTACCAATTTCAAATTGAGATGCCGGCATGCTGATACCACTGAATGATCCCCAATGTCCGTGCATATCATAAATTGGGCAATCGTCTAATATTCTGTTGTCTTTAAATCTTTGCCATAATGATTGTTCAGTAGTCATCTTACAGCCACCTTTTTAATCAATTTATCCAAATTTCCTGCCGCTATTTTTTGTTTATCCGCGTCAGAAATATCAGCATGCAGGATATCCAAAACTGCTGCATGTGGCGAATGGCTGGGGAAACCACTGCCAAAAATAATCTTCTCCGCGCCGATTTTCTTTACTGCTGCTTCTACCCCACCGGCCTGTAACGAAACAAGACTTGATTCAAGATACACATTCGGGTATTTATCAACTAATGGCCAACTGTTTCTATCCTGTCCCCACAACCCAAGGTCGCATAAAACCACCGTTAATTGTGGATAATCCGACATTAATTGATATATAGCAGACCATTCCATGCCATATAAAAATGACATTAATAATGGTATACCACGTTCACTGACATCATCTAAAAAATTGCCAAATGTTACACGGTTTAGTTGAAATCGCTGGGCATCCGGAAAAGCGCGCAGTGCAACAATTCCCTCACTTACCATTCTATCCAGAAAATCGCCGGTCATAATATTATCGTCAACCAGTGGTGGCAATATAGTCCGGCATCCACTGGCGCGATTGTCATTGGCGATAGCCTGGCTTATAATGGCATTACCGGTATCCGGACCACATTCGCGCTGAGAGATATGCCATACAACACCGCGGGTTATGCCGGTATCTTCCAATGCGTTAAACAATTCATCCAACGTCGAAACTGTACCATACTGATGTATAGCAGGACGACCTATCTGAAGATTCACATCAAAAAAATCCATAACATGTCCTTTATAATTTAATACCGGATAACCACGATGGGTTACCCATAGGAAAGACGCTTTGCAAAACCTGAACCAAATAAATTGGGCAAGTTTTAGGCTTTCAGATGAGATTACTTCAACAGGCCCAGTGACCAGTTGTAATTACAGTCGCTTAGCCTGTCTCTGTGATTTATTTATACAACACCTGCCGCTTTACGGATATTGCTGACTATTTTCTTTATATCAGATTCTTTCATATCATTTTTTAAAGAAATCATGACTGTTCTACTCAGAATATCAAGCGATTTTGGCAACATATCTTTACTGTAATTCATGCGACATTTTTGATTTTGTGGCATAAGGAAAGGATCCATTGCCGGATGATGCGCACCATGATGTTCAAGTATTGGGTCCCATTCATTATAAGTATGACGACCAGTGTTACCGGCAATTCCACCACCTGTAGCAGTGGCAAATTCCTGTGCTGCCGTCGCGGAATCAAAACTGAACATAACGGTTATGGCGCATTCCCCTTCTGGACTATTCCTTGGTGTTGGTTTTAAGCCGGTATCAGCAGTGTCATTAAGTATACGCGCTTTAATTTTTCTTAGCTTTTTCAACAGAGAATCAGTCTGGTCTAATTGTACATTAAGTATCGCGCCATCAAACTCACTTGCCCGTGAACCGACCGCGGCAAATGGGTGGAAATCATCCTGACGACCATTCCAATAAAACGAACAACAATCCACCATACAACCAGCACGTTTCGCCGCCAAATCATCACGCAGTAATACCGCGCCACCCTCGCCACATGTCATATTTTTATAATAATTAAAACTGAACGCGCCAGCATGACCAATGCCCCCTACCATGCGACCGTTATAAGCGCCACCGGCACACTGACAGGCATCTTCAACTACCAGCAGATTCTTCTTTTCCGCAATCTGCATTATCGCGTCCATATCGCAAACTTCACCCCACATATGCACCGGAATCACCGCTTTTGTCAGTGGACCTATTGCGTCTTCCAATGCTATCGGGCTCATCATTATCGATTCATCAATATCAATTATCACCGGAATCGCGCCTACTGCCAACACCGCCAGGGCAGTTGCCATATAAGTATGGGCAGGTACAATTACCTCATCGCCGGGTCCAATACCGTGCGCCCCCAACGCGGCCATTAGTGCCGCAGAACCACTGGAAGTTAGCAATACATTTGGCGAACCTATTTTTCGCCCGAATCGCTGTTCAAAACGCAAACATTCGCTGCCACGGTGATAACGGAATAACTCACCGGATAAAGCCACCTTAGCGAATGCGTCAACTTCTTTCTTGCCAAATCGTAACATTATAGCTGCCCCCTGTAATAACAATATGCTGTTGACTATCATAACGGATTGATATTAGACTGACAACAGTTTTCTAATTATTGATATTGCTATTTATTGATAATTATTGCTATTTATTCGATGGTGCAATGTATGAAGCTGTAATAATATGTGCTATAATTTTTACACAATGGATAATAATTATTTTTCAGACGCAATATTGCAGATATTCAGTAAACCGGATAATTGGTCTATAGTCAGTTCGTGGTGCAAACCGGATATACCTGAAGAAATACAGCCAAAACATGCCAAGTGGATGCGTAATAATTCGCATTCGCATCCTCATCGCGAGTTGTTAATGACACTGACAGGTGGCGGTTGGCAAGGTTATGAAGGTCGTATTTATCAACGTCGCCCTGGTTCCATATTCTTTTTTGACGCGTTTGAAACCCATGATTTTTACGCCCCAGAATGGACACCGGATGAAGACCAGTTGTGGATAAGTCTTTTACCCCAGCATATCTCCGTTTGTATGTATTCGTTTACTGATGGCAAAATAGATTCACGACGTGAATGCCGCCACGTTTTTACTTCTGATGAATTGGGACTGAATGAAAAGATACTGTTAATGTTAAAACCGGATATAGCAAATGCGTCACCCGGCATGACACGACTACATTTGACATCATTTATCGGCTTGTTAATAGGCGCTATTGTTCACTGTGGATATCTTAATCAACGTCGTGAAGAGACGGAAAACCTGCAATTGCGCACGGTGCAGGCTATCCAGCATCACATTGAGTCAACTGCCGGCAACGGGGTAACATTAGATAGCCTGGTACAACTAACCGGATACAGCAAGTTTCATTTCCATCGATTATTCAAACAATATACCGGGTTATCAATACACACATATATTGATGAATGCCGACATCTGCGTGTTGAGGAAATGCGCGCGGCAGGTAAAAGCCAAAAAGAGATATCATACAGATTAGGTTTTTCCTGCCCGGCAGCATTTGCCCACTGGTCGCAAAGATATCTGCAAAAAACTACATTTATTAACGATGAATTAGTCCGGAAATAATTACATGATTGTCTAATTATCTTATAACTAATGATGATTTCCTGATTTTATCAGGAAAAATGGAGAAATTTAATGACTGAAAAACAAAAAGTTGCAATAGTTACCGGTGGATCCCAGGGAATAGGCCGGGCTATTACCCAACAATTGTTATGTGACGGATGGGCAGTTGCTGTTGCTGATATTGATAAAGAGGCATGTGATGAGTTAATTGAAGATTTTGCCGCGTCATATACATTATTAACCCGGGTAATTGATGTCGGCATTGAAAAAGAGATTGAAAAAATAATTACGGAAACAGCGATTGAATATGGCAGCATTAACCTGATAGTAAATAACGCTGGTATCGGCATAGGCAAGGCAATAACCGAATTATCATTAAATGAATGGAATCGGGTATTAAATGTAAACCTTACCAGCGTTTTTCTTACCGCGAAATATGCCGTACCATGGTTACGGCAATGCAACGGTGCAATTGTTAATATCGCGTCAACACGCGCGTTAATGTCAGAAGCAAATACCGAAGCATATTCCGCGTCAAAAGGTGGTATTGTCGCCCTGACACACGCCCTTGCGGTATCACTTGGTCCTGATATACGGGTGAACTGCATAAGTCCGGGATGGATTGAAACCGGTGAATGGCAGAAAAAAAGCAAGATAAGTAATCCTATACATACCGATGCTGACAGAATGCAACACCCGGTTGGCCGTGTTGGTATTCCGGAAGATATCGCTGCCATGGTTTTGTATCTCGCCAGCGAAAAATCCGGATTTATTACCGGACAAAACTTTATTATTGATGGAGGGATGACAAAAAAGATGATTTACGTCTAATATATAAGGTTCTATTTCACTTCTATGGACATAATAATCATATCACTGACATATTACCTGCTTCCATATCACCAAATTAAGTTAAAATATTCATAATAACTTTTTTCATCGTTATAAATTTTTAATAATATTACTTTTGCTGACACCAATACTGATACTTGAGGGTCCCCAAAAAGTTATTATGAAAATTTTCATCATATTTATGTAAATTATAATATCTTTTGCATAAATATTACATCCAACCACTGGTCGAATTTTTTACCAACTTCTTTAAAATGCGCGACTTCTTCAAAACCAAATTTTTTATGAAAAATTATACTCCCGGTATTCAAAGCGTCTATACCGGCTATCATTACATGTTTGTTTTGGGAGATTGCTGATTCAATTAAAGCTGTCATTAAAATTGTGCCGTAACCCCGACCACGTTTATTTTCGGTGATATATATTTAATGTTCAACAGTAAATTGATAGCCAATCTTGTCACGAAAGTTACCATATGTTCCGAACCCCACTACCCCATCTGCATCTTCAATTACAAATACAGGAAAACCATGATTTATCTTGTCATTAAACCAAATTTCCCGCATTTCCAATGTATGCGCATCATAATCATATGACGCGGTGGTAAATAACACAGCTTGGTTGTATATTTCTAAAATATCCGGCAAATCTTTTGTTATAGCATTTCGAACTTTCATAAATTGTTTCCTCATATCTATTGTTTATACAGTCTTGTGCAAAACCCAATTATTTCTATTTTTTATGTACGGAATGCCGGGGACGGAATTCCGTACAATTCAGACAGGTTTTGCAAGAGCCTGTTTAAAATTATCTTTAAAATCAGGGGAAATGTAAAAAAATAATTAGTGTAAATAAAAAATATTTTGTAAAACAGTTTTTTTTATAAAAATATTTTACCAAATAGCGCAGAATTATTATATATTTTACTCACTTTATCTATCTCTATGTATTCAAATTCTTACAATTTCACCGGGTTTGATATAATTGCCTAAAAATTGGTAAAATAATGCGCAAGCGTTACGTTGATACGCTTAAATATCGTCTGAAAGGAAGGTTTTTATGGAGCGCCTGTTATCAGAAGTTGACCCAGAAGTTGCCGCCATAGTTGAGCGCGAAGTTACCCGCCAGCAGGATACACTGGTAATGATCCCGTCTGAAAATTATGCCAGTCGTGCTGTAATGGATGCTACCGGATCAGTGATGACGAACAAATACGCCGAGGGTTACCCGGGGGCACGTTATTACCATGGGTGCGAGCATGTAGATGAAGTTGAAGCTCTGGCCATCGAGCGCGCAAAAAAACTGTTCGGTGCCGACCATGCAAATGTTCAGCCTGTTACAGGTACTCAGGCGAATATGTCAATATATTATGGACTTTTAGAGCCGGGTGACACTGTACTGGCTATGGGTCTTGACCAGGGTGGACATTTATCCCATGGAAACCGTGTTAATTTCAGTGGTCGTTATTATCATTTTGTCGGTTACGGCGTTGACCGCGAAACAGAACTGATTGATTATGACCAGGTTGAAAAATTAGCAATTGAACATAACCCAAAAATGATTGTAGTTGGCGCTAGCGCTTATCCACGCGTTCTTGATTTTGCGCGTTTTCGTGATATAGCCGACCGTGTTGGCGCATATTTATTGGCAGACATGGCACATATAGCCGGTCTTGTTGCCGCCGGGGTACACCCAAGCCCGGTGCCTTACGCTGATATTGTAAGTTCAACAACACATAAAACACTGCGTGGCCCACGCGCGGCGTTCATTTTATGCAAACAGGAATTATCCAAAACAATAGATCGCGCGGTTTTCCCTGGTATTCAGGCCGGTCCTTTAATGCATGTAATCGCCGCCAAAGCAGTTATGTTCCACGAAGCGGCACAACCGGAATTTGTTGAATACCAGAAGAATGTTCTTACCAATGCCCAGGCTTTGGCAGCAACATTTAAAAAACGTGGTTTCAGATTAGTATCAGACGGTACCGATAACCACCTGATGCTGGTTGACCTGCGCAAAAACAACCTGTCCGGCATGAATGCAGCCAATTTGCTGCGCGAGGCGAATATCGTTGTTAACTCCAACAGTATTCCATACGATCCGGCATCACCGGCAAAATGGTCAGGCATACGACCGGGAAGCCCATGTCTTACCTCACGCGGTATGGGCCAGGCCGAAATGGTGGCGACTGCTGATATGATGTGCGATGTGTTAAGCAACCCGACAGATGCGGAGTTACGTGAAGATGTTAAGGTGAAAGTGGCTAAATTAACCCAGCAGTTCCCAATTTACAGCCATTTGAAATAAAAACTAATTCTGGCATTAAAAAAACCTTAATAATGGTCGCTTCAACAGGCTTAGCGACCATAAGCGAAATTACTATATAAGAACAAAAGACCGCAGAAAATCTGCGGTCTTTTATTTGACCGTTAGTAATTGTTATAAATTTCTAATAATCTTATTCTGCCTGCCCTAATGCCATTTTAACTGTTTGAATTAAATTCGCCTGATAAAATGGTTTGGCCAGCAACATAATGGGTGAATATTTTAATGCTTCTGCCATCAGGGTGCTGTCCGGGTAACCGGTAATAATAACTACTGGAATAAGACCGTGTGATTCGCGGATATGACGAAGAATTGTTGGCCCATCCATTTCCGGCATTTTAAGGTCAAGCAATATTACATCAGGAATTGATTTCTTTATCATGCTTAACGCCTCAACACCACGTGATGCTGATTGAGTAGCATAACCTTCTAATTCCAATGTTTCTGTAACATATTCGCGAATGGAAGATTCATCATCAATAATCATTGCCAACTTTCTTTCTGGCATGGCCTGCTGTGATTCTGCCCAACGATAAAGCATACTTTTGCTGAATCGCCATGAACCACCAACTTTGTATGATGGTATCTTTCTTTCACGTGCTAACCGCCGCAATGTCTCTTCGTGCATCTGCAAAAAGGTTGCTGCTTGCTTGGCATCCAGCATGTCTTCGCCTGCTGGAATATTGTCCATAGAACTTTTAACCATATCATTTCTCCTGCATTACTTCTCAATGCAATCTGTTGTAAATTATAGTGTATTTATCACAGTAATGCAAGGTATATTTTAAAAATATTTTTTTTTTTTTATTTTTGTTAAATACTGTGTATACAACTTACTCGAAATTTAGTAATTTTAAACAAAAAGTATAAAAAAGGAAGTATAAAAATGCCAAACAGACGTATAGTATTACCCGGCGATAAAATGCCAACTGCCTGGTACAACATTATGGCTGACATGCCAAACCCGCCATCACCTTATTTACATCCAGGCACACAGGAACTATTAACCCCGGATGTGTTGACTCCAATCTTCCCAATGGCACTCATTGAACAGGAAGTTTCAACACAGCGTTGGATAGATATTCCGGGTGAAGTAATTGATGCGCTGCACCAATACCGACCAACTACCTTACATCGTGCTTATCGGTTAGAAAAGGCATTAGGTACTCCCGCACGCATTTATTATAAACATGAAGGCAACAGCCCAACCGGCAGTCATAAATCAAATACCGCCATTCCCCAGGCATATTATAATAAACAGGCTGGAATTAAAAGATTAGCAACTGAAACCGGCGCAGGCCAGTGGGGTTGCGCGTTGTCACTGGCATGTAACTGGTATGGTATGGATTGTACCGTTTATATGGTAAAGGTATCATACCACCAGAAACCATACAGAAAAACAATGATGCGCCTGTGGGGTTCTGAAGTTATTGCTTCACCTAGTAACCAGACCAATGCCGGCAGAGCTATTCTGGCAGAAAATCCTGATTCATTAGGTAGTCTGGGAATTGCGATTTCTGAAGCGGTTGAAGATGCTGCCACCCATAACGATACCAATTATTCACTGGGTTCAGTGCTTAACCACGTAATAATGCACCAGACAGTTATTGGGCTGGAATGTATTGAGCAGTTCGATATGATCGGCGAATATCCTGACATTGTTGTTGGCTGCTGTGGTGGTGGGTCAAACTTTGGTGGTTTAGTATTCCCATTCCTCGGGCAGAAATTCCGCAATGAAGCCAAGAAAGATACCCAATTCATCGGTGTAGAACCGGCGGCATGCCCCACCCTAACCCGTGGTGAATACCGATTTGATTATGGTGATGTTGCCAAAACAACACCACTGGTGAAGATGTATACCCTGGGCCACAACTTTATGCCGGCAGGCATCCACGCCGGTGGTCTGCGATATCACGGTATGTCCGGTTTAATCAGCCAGTTAGTTCATGAAGGCCATATCGAGGCTGTCGCTTATCCGCAGAACCCGGTATTTGATGCTGCTGCCCTGTTTGCAAAAGCAGAAGGAATTATACCGGCACCAGAAAGCTCACATGCTATTCGCGGTGGTATTGACGCGGCATTAAAGGCGAAGGCAGAAGGCAAAGAAAAGGTTATCCTTATCGGTCTTTCCGGTCACGGCTTCCTGGATATGGGCGCATACGAAAATTATATCGACGGCAACCTGGTGGACTTCGAATTGCCGCAGGCAGAATTAGACAAAGCACTTAACGAACTGCCAATTATTCCTTAATTAACTACTTTCCCCCTGTAAAATCTTTTACGGGGGGATTTTCATGTCCGGGAGAAAATATGAGAAACGGAATTGTTATTTCCGGGGTTTCCTGCCTCGATTTATTTTTATATGATACATCACCATTAGTAACACGCGAAAGTTTATCACTTGTAAATAATACAGCATACCGCGCCGGAGGTATAACATCCAATGCAGGACGCGCGTTGGCAAAACTCGGTATACCCGTAGAGTTCCTGACCGTGATCGGCAATGACGCCAACGGCGATATAATGCTTGATATATGGAAAAAAGATGGCATTGATACAGATACTGTTATGCGCACAGATACCGCCGGAACATCGCTAAGTGTTTTACCAGTGTATAAAGATGGCAAACGCGGGGTATATTTTTGCCCGGGTACAAATGGCATTATGGACGCGGAAATGCTGGCGGGTAAAGATGGTATTAATATCACCAGATTACAGGATAAACAGATATTCCATCTTGGGTATCCACCATTATTAAACAACCTTCAAGGAAAAAACTTAACAGAATTTCTGTTGATGGTTAAAAAAAGCGGAGTAGTGGTATCACTGGACACAACACCAATAGCGGATGATACCTCTTTGCCAGAAATGCTGGGAGATGCTTTGGGAGTTGCTGATATCTTTACACCAAATATCGAAGAAGCGTCACAAACTGCAGGAATTTTCAATAAATTAGTAAAGAAAGCCCATGAAAAGGGAATGGATATTGAAAATATTATAACCCCGGAAGAATTATTGGAAACTGGCGAAAAACTGCTTACTTATGGTCTCCCATTATTAGTAATCACCCTTGGCCCACAAGGAGTATTTATCTGTACCGGCAGCGAAGACAAGGTTTCACGATTACCATTTAACATTGCTGCCAACCAGCGCATATTTGTGCCGGGGTACAAAGTAACCGGACCAATAAACACCACCGGTGCCGGCGACACCTTCACCGCCGCCTTCCTCACCGGAATGTGTAAAGGAGTAGGAACACTCAGCGATATCGCCCGTTTTGCCCATTGTGCCGGCGCAACCTTTGTAGACCTGTCAAAGGGACCATCAACCTTTGAACAGGTGATATCATTATTACCACAAATGCAAATAAGCGAACCCGCAAATGCAGGTTTGGCGGAGATGATGTAAACCTTTTTTATATAATAATCACAGGACAGGTGAAATACCTGTCCTTTTTGTTTTATTGTCATCAATCAACACAATCTGTCATTAATCTGAGAAAATTGTCATATTAGTTATATCGGTCATATCAGTCGGATCGGTCGGATTTATTAAAGATCTCACTTTTAGTAATAGCACTGTTATTATCGATGGCCGGGAAAATAACAAGATTCCACAATTTATGCATCGTGCGAAATTTAAAGTTATTTAACTTCAACCTTACCATTTTTAATCTGATTTTTTCAAAAACTTCCATTTTCCCGTTGACTTATATTATTAAATAAAGTTACACTTGGATTAATAATATAAACAAAACTACTGGTATGAAGGGGATGTGGGATGAAAAGAATTTTGCTGAAGTTGATTGCAGTTTTAATGCTGACAATCGTTATCATCACGGCGCAATGCGCGGAGATTAAAGTTGATCTGCCGTTAAAGCGTGTCGCTTATCAGACTAACGAATGGATTGATTTTGCTGTTACCCGTGCTGTGGCAGGTGCCGGTAATCTGGTGATGACTGTCACCGGCGAGAATGGCAGTCAAATGACTTTCAATTTTGCCGTTTCCCGTCAGGTTGAGATATTAAAACTTAATGGTTGGTTGTTGCGTCCCGGTAATTACACCGTGACCGTTGCAGATGGTGACCTTTTATCCAAAACTATTGCAATTGAACTTTACAGCCATGAAAGAACCACCACTTTTAAATTAATTAACTGGGGTCGTGCCGATGGTAAAGACCTTGTTCCATTAGGACAGGATGGATTTGGATTTAATATTTATTACGCCCATTACGGCGGTTATGACCAGAATAATAATATTCGTGGTGGTGTTGATTATTTCCCTTGTTGTGCCATGGGTGGTGGCCACCAGATGGATTTGCGGATGGAATGCGACTGGACAGACCCAAATGTACTTGGTGGTGGAAGAGCACGGGTATCACGCAGTGCTTTAAAAGAACGTGTAAACCCTAACTGTTTAGGGGTGCATTTTTATGATGAACCAGGATTAACATGGTGGACAGACCCGATAACAAAAAAAGGAACAAATGCCAGCATTCCGGCACAGGTACGTTCTTTTAAAGACGCATTTGGTTATGACGTTCCCCATTATGGCACGTTTGACCGTAAAAATCCGGAAGATTTTGCGAAGTTCAAAAAATTCTCATTGTGGAAAGCAAACCTTATGGACGCGGCATGGCAGGACGCCGCATTTGGCGTAAATTATGTTAAACCTAACTTTATGACAGCAACCCAAAGCCAATATGGTTGGATGGCGTTTTCTGATGGTTATTATTATCCTATTACCCGCAACCTGTCCGTAACCAGTGGACATGGCGGATACCATGATTGGGGACCCGGTTATTGGCATCCGTCATTTACCGTGGAAATTGCCCGTGCCCGTGATTTCAGCAAACCGACATGGTATTTACCGGCATGGTACGGCAATACTACATCTGACCAATTCAGGTTAGAACAATATTTATCATTCCAAACCAATATTCAGGGAATGATATCGCCACCAGACCTTGACCCGATGAAAAATACCGGTGCCCGCAGTGGAATTACCGAATCCAACAAGTTAATGGGACGTTTTGGCACAGTATTTACCACCATGCCGGTTACCCGTGGTCCGGTGGCCATTCTTTATTCATTATCCGAAATGGTTAACAAATATGTTCAGGACCCTGATAAATATTATTACGCCCACACCATGCCACATGGTGAATCAATACATATACCATACATTGCAACCAAATTAATGCAGGTAAACTCGCAATTTGTGGTGGATGAAGATGTAATTGACGGCACCTTGCAATCTAATTACAAGGCTGTAATTATCAACGCCATTGACTACCTTGACCCGGCAGTTGTTACAAACTTAGAAAAGTTTATCGTCAACGGCGGTAAGGTTTATATGACCAACGACAGCACAGTTAAGATTGCCGGTGCAACAGTATTACCGGTGAAATCCGGTTATCTGGCAGAAGGTTTTGCGAAAGCAGAAGTTATGAAGGCCGAAATCGCCAAAAAAACTGCGGATATGGCAACCATTACTGATAAAGTGAAATTAGATGCCGCGAAGAAAGAAATAGACACCATGAAAACGCAAATGACTGCTCTTACCTACGGTTTGCGGGCGTCATTATTAGCGGCGAATGTATGGGTTAAAGCATTAAAAGCGGAATTAACAAAGGCTAATATTAAACCAGTATTCAACTGTAGCGAACCGGGAATATCCGGAACCGCACAGTCATATGGCGATGTTGAATATCTTTTCGCGGTTAACGCAACCCACGATTATAACGCGCCAAGCGCACAGTTAGGCTTAAAAGCAGTTAAAGCAGATATCAGCATGACCGACGATGGACGCCCGGTATATGACGCAATTCGCGGGCAGATAGTATCCGACATGAAAGCTGATAAAAAGTCACTAACCATAAAAGGTAATCTGAGTTTCGGCCCCGGTCAAATGCGTATTTTTGCCCGAACCACCCGGAAAATCAACTCAATAATGATACAAAAACCGGTTATAACCACCGATAGCACTTTGGAAAAAGCACCGATAAAATTAACTTCATGCGCCATGGTACTGGATATCACCGGAAACATTCTGGTAGGTTCTTTCCCGATGCAAATACGTTTAATCGACCCAACCGGGGCAATACGTTACGACTTATACCGTGCCACATCAAACGGAAAAATTGATATTTCTCTGCCACTGGCGGCTAACGACCCGACTGGTGTATGGAATCTTGAAATTACAGAATTGCTGAATAACACCAGTATTAAAGTAGATTTTATCTGGCAGGCATTAAAGATCGCCGGAAGTGTCGCCGGGGTTACCCCACGCGCGATTACCTTTGAAGGTGACCGCGATAATATGAAAAGATTTTTCAGGGTGCATAAAACCATTACTTTAATAACCGGCAAAAGCGATTATTCCGAATCTGCGGCACAACGATTCGCGAATAGCGTGGCACCATGGGGAATTACATGTAACATCGCAAAAGCTATTGATATGAATAAACCAGAACCGGAACGCAAAGACCAGTGGTTGATAGACCAATATAAAGATTTATTGACCCAGAAAAAACGTACCAGCACATGGTGTGGACCAAATGGTTATGACGTACCGGGACCCAGCATATTATTCGGCAACCCGGATGATAATCCATTAATTAAAGGGATTATGGACCAAAAAGTATTGCCATACACCCCGGATAAAACTTCATTCCCCGGCGCAGGTCGTGGTATGCTGGCATGGCAATTTGATTCTGTACGCCAGGGAGCAGAATCAATAACAGTAATCGCATATGATGCCGCAGGTATGGATGAAGGTGTTGGTAGCCTGTACCAGACAGTTGCTGACCAGGACCCAATAAATAAATTGGATATGCCGACAACAGCAGAAGTTACACCGGCAAAAACGACAATAATTACCCCCAAAGCGACAATAGCCTGGAAAACTATATTGTCGGAACGTGCGGATAATATAACAATTAACAATGGTAAAGCGGTAATCATTACCCATGACGGCACCGCCACGACAATGGATGCCACTGGCAAAATTACAAACCAGAAAACAGTTGAAATTCCAAATACCAGCAAAACTGTAGCGCCAGTGATACCGGAACCATTGAAAAAATCAATTATACCAGGTCTGGCTATCAAAACTATTTTGCCGGACACAAACAAAACAGCAATTAGCTACTGGGGTGGTACAGTGCAGATTTTTGACAACACCGGTACGTTAAAAAGTTGCCAATTAATGCAACAGGATACATCAGAAATAGCCTGGCTTAATGGAACATTAATAGTAGGACTGGCAGACGGACAAATATTAGGTCTGAAATAAATCCGTATAGACGCAACATTTTGCGTCTAAAATAAAAAACGTAGAGACGCAACATTTTGCGTCTAAAATAAATCTGTAGAGACGCAAGATTTTGCGTCTCTACCCATTTATCTGCAAAAATAATCAAACTCCCTATTGACTTTACCACTAAATATGGCTAAAATAAGGAACGTTCCAATACTATACAAGAAGGACCATTATGAAATTTACCGGTAAAAGCCACATCTTTTTCTTATTATGCATATTATTTATGCTAACTACTCTGACATTTGCCCAACAGGCTATATGGAATCTGACACCGTCAGAACTTGCTCCCCGGTCATCGCAAACAGCACATCTTGCCGACACTGATAACGGTAAAACCATGGAACTTGATGCTCCGTTAAAGTTAGAAATGTATGGACTGCAGTCACGCCTTTCCGAAGGTTGGTGGCGAATTATCTTTAAATTAACCCCAGACCGCAGTGCCAAAGAAAATGAACAGATAGAATGTTCCATATGGAATCCTTACGGCTCAATCGGTGCATTCAGATTCAACACCGTAATTACCCCGGCGGAATTTGGCACAGGTGGTAAACAGATTACTGTAACCCGGCAAATGCATGCTGGTCCCGGCAATGGCAATGTTGGAATTTTGCTACGCGGTGGTTGGAAAGGCTTGCGTTTTGATGGCATAACTTTTGAACCACTGACCGACCCACTGTTTCTGACATCTGTACGTGCAGACAAATTAGTTTATAAATTAAAAGAAGCAGGTAACGCAACAGTAGTAATTCGTAATGGTGCGGCAAAACCTCAAACCGCAAGACTGGTCATAGAGATAGAAAATGGTTTGGGTAAATCGACAAATTTATCTGACACTGAAATTGTAATTCCCGCCGGTGGAAAAGATCCTTATAACCTGTCAGTTAAATTACCGGTATTACCGGAATATGGTCATCAACTGAAAGCAACTCTGAAAAAAACAGGGAAAGATGGTGAAACCATAGGTGAGGCATTTGACTGGTTTTATGTTAGCGATAAGCCTGTGCGAATTGGGCATTTAGCAGCATGGGGGTCAGATAAAGATTATGAACCGAAAAATGTTGATGAGTTTGTCGGAAATATGCGTAAATTTTATTTCCCTTTAGCAGAAATAACTTTCTGGGCACCGGATGATTTCGCCATGCTGACACCACCGGAAGGGAAAGAACGTTGGTGGAGTGGACAAACCCTTGCCCAATTAAGTAGTAAAACCATTGAAACCCGCATTAAAACGGCACACGCACAGGGGATGCAGGTTTTGTCATATGCTGACCTGCGTGTAGATTTTGGTTTTCGTGTCAGCGAACTTTTCCGCCAGCATCCGGAATGGTGCAACTGGGATAGCAATGATGAAATGATGGGTTGGAGTGGTGGTGAAATTTCACGACAAATGCGGGAAGATGATGAAGAGCGATTTGACCCGCAAACTAAAAAAGCACGCTTCTATGCGCGTGGTGTATGGGGACCACAAACCGGAATACCGGGACCTGTTGATTACCATATTGCACAATTAGTAGCGTCAACCAAAAGATTTGACTGGGACGGTTTTCGGTATGATGACCTGTACGATTACGATTTTTCCGGTGCTGATATATTAGGTAATAAAGTTCCTTATAAAGGGATGACATCACCGGTATTAATATCTCGTTTACGCACAGCTTTGGAGAAAGCAAAACCCGGCATGATTTATGGCCATAATATGGAATGGTCGAAAGAACGCAAACCACCATATGAACAGGTTATGCCTTTTGATACCCCACCAGTACCAAATGATTATTACACCGAATATCTGCGCGATGATGGTCTGCACCTGCAGGAACGTGTTACCGCATATTGGGGTAATGGAACAAATTGGGATACAATTGCAGAACAGACAAATAGCCTGGGGAATAATGCGGCACGCCGTGGTGGCCATGCCTATGCTATTACCCCTGCACACAATTATGCTGCGGATAGCAAAACCATAACCGCGTTAATGATGGCAGGTCGTGTTCACCTGGCCTATTGGGCATCTGACTGGCAATTGCCATATTTACGAATGGCGGCTAAACATTGCGATTTACTATACGGCGATACATTGCGACCAGCAACAGAAGACATCTTAAAAGTAGCAAAAAAAACTGACCGTGATTTATGGTGGAAACAATACATACGTGTTATGGAACCATCTGCCGGTAAACGAATATATCTGGTTCACTTAATTAATAAACCGGAAAAACCAACTGTTGATACTAAAAATTCCATTCCCCCACCATCTATTGATGGCCTTGAATTAACTTGGAAAATACCTGCCGGATGGAAAGCGGAAAAGGCATGGCAAATAACAGCAGACCGTAGCGACGGCGCGGAAACAACAATAAACAGTAATGAGAAATGTGAAACCACTACTATAACTCCGGGTGGTTTGCCGGTTCGTGAAGAATTGCCCATAACAAAAAATGAAGATACCATCGTGGTAAAACCATCAGCATTGATTCAATGGACAATAGTAGCAATAGAATGTAGTGGACCAGTTGCCGATAAATTGCCGGCATGGCGATATTCATTACCAGCAGTTCCGGCACAACCGAAAGATTTCACCACCGAACCGGTGCCATCAGATTACACCCCAAATAAATTACCACCTGTTGTCATGTCAGCGACACACCAAATGTGGAAATCACAAAAAAATCAGGTGAGCGATGCCACATGCACCGACGGAAAAGCTGTAAAAATACAGACGCCATTAACAACAGAAGCTTATTTTGGCGGGGTATCCGGCGGATTATATCGTTTTTCTCTTAAAGTTAAAACAACAGATATGCCATCTGCAGACAGTAAAATTCATCTTCGTTGCTGGCCTGCAGGGAGAATTTGGACAGTAGACCAGGACTTCCCGTTAACAAATATTAAACCGGGTGTTTGGACTGACTTAACAATCGAAACCACCATTGGGTGGGATCGTGGTAATTGCGGGGTGCAAATAACAGGTGGCTGGAATGGTCTGTTAATTGACCGTTTTGAAGTTCGCGAAATAAAAGGACTTACCGAAACAGAACGTATTACAGAACAGAAATTGCGAACATGGCCTGTGGATTTGACCCCTGCCAAAGACGGCGCGGCCTGGTTAATGTTAGGAATTTGGAGTGACACACTGCATTTGCTGGATGTATTAAAAAAATACGAAGTGCCGGTAGCCGAATGCGACTGGTATGTTTATCGCAGCCAACGCGGTTGGAATGGGCCACATTTATCTAAACCGGAAGATTTAGCAAAATACCGCCTTGTAGTATTATCCAATGTTGATATCAGAACCTTATCTCTCGAGCATCGCGCGTGGCTAAAAGGATGGGTAGAAGCAGGCGGATCGTTATTAATGACCGGTGGCCCATACGGGTTAGGCCGCGGATGGTGGCAGGAAAGCGAGTTGATTTCGTCACTGTTACCAGCAACCCTTAAATCTTTTGATTTAAAACCATTGGGAGAAAAGAAAGGTTTAATACTGAAAGGTGAGGGGGAATTAGCAAAGTTGCTACTTGGACAAGCAACAACTACGTGGTTACACGAATTAAATCCGAAACCGAATGCGAAAACCGTATTAACTGCTGATGGCAAACCGGCAATGATATTTGGTGAAGCAGGAAAAGGCCGGGTTGCTTTATTAGCAATATCACCAACTGGTGAAAATACCGTTAATTCATGGTGGAAAACGGATGCCGGCGAAAAAATAACCGACGCCGCATGTAAATGGTTGCTGAAAAAGGAATAATTTAAGAATAAATTTACAAAGCGAAGTTCTTGTAAAGGCATTATCATTACAAGAACTTCGCTTTTAAAGGCTTAAAAATGGTCGCTTCGACAGGATCAGCGACCGGTCACTGAGCTTGTCGAAGTGACCTTAAGCGAAAGTCCTGTAATTACAAGAACTTCGCTTTTAATTGGTAGTATCTGACAGATAACCCATATTAAATTATCGTTAAATATTAAATATTTTTCCCTGGCAACTATTTTATCCATTGACAAACAGCCATTGATACGGTATAATATAAGGCAGTGATACGTATCACAATATCACTATTGTTTATCAGTAAAGGGGGATAAATATGAAGAAAAACCTTTCAGTTAAATCAGGGTTTACTCTGATAGAGTTATTGGTCGTGATTGCCATTATTGCAATCCTAGCTGCAATACTCTTCCCGGTTTTTGCCCGGGCTCGAGACAAAGCACACCAAACTACCTGCCTGAGCAATCAGCGACAACTTGCAACATCTATCCTAATGTATGCCCAGGACCACGAAGAGATGCTAT
>CAZNLA010000005.1:32278-38709 GCA_964573385.1 uncultured bacterium | reverse complement strand
AGTGGTTAGTGGTTAGTGGTTAGTGGTTAGTGGTTAGTGGTTAGTGGTTAGTGGTTAGTGGTAATTTATGCCTTGTAAAGGCATTTTAATGAGTAACCCCAGGCGTAAGCCTGGGGACAAATGTATCATTTAATTGCGCCTCGGAGAGGTGCGTTTATAATGTCGCATCTCCGAAGCTCATTTTTGCTGCGTGTTACTTCCCCAGGCTCACGCCTGGGGTTACTCATTATGTCGCCACTCCGTGGCTAAGAGATGCTGTTTTTCATAATGTTTTTTATCGGTTGAAATCGGAAGAAGTCGGTTGACATCGGTAGAAATCGATTCTAATATCATTATAGTAAAAATAACCTTTATAACAGGCTTTTGCAAAACCCAATTATTTCTATTTATTCTGTACGGAATGCCGTCCCCGGCATTCCTTTTTGAGATATAAACTCTGTATTTTCGGAATGCCGGGGACGGCATTCCCTACAATTCAGACAGGTTTTGCAATTGCCTCATAAAATCCTTACTTTTTTTTGTACGGATTTGATTGCTAACACCTATTCCCTCTCCCCTACTCCCTATTCAAAATCCTCAGCCTCTGCCTTAATTTTCTTTTTCAGGTTGCTTTTTTCAAAGAAGAACAGCAGGATGATGGTGGTTAAAAATAACAGACCCATTACCATAAATACATCTTCGTAACCAAGAATTGATGCCTGTCCGTAGATAGTCCTATTCATAAATGCCATTGCCTGTTGTGACGCGGCGACGGCGGATGCGCCTTTTGCCATTAGCATTGATTGCATGGCAGCCATTCTTTGTTGTATGGATGTCTGGTAAATTGAAACATGTTCCAGCAGGACAGACTGGTGAAATACTATGCGGTTGGCGAGGAATGTTGCCATTACCGCTATTCCCATGCTGCCCCCCAGTTGGCGTGATAAATTAAATAACGATGTTCCTTCCGCTATTTCATGTCCTTTTAAAATTGTTAATGTCGCTAATGTCAACGGAACCCAAATAACACCCATGGATATGCCACGCAAAATTAATGGCCAAAATAACGTCATAGGGTTGGAGTCCGCGTTTAACACCATAAGCATGAACATTGATATCGATAACAGTATTACCCCAAGGGCTATTAACCACCGTGCCGATACCTTTTTCATGATAACATTGGTAAATGGCATTATAAGCGCGGTTACAAATACCCCGGGCATCATAATTAACCCGGTTTGCATTGCTGTATAATGTTGAATCTGTTGCAGAAATACCGGCAGAATAAATGTACCACCGTATAATCCAAACCCAAATACCGTGCCAAACAACACCCCCATAGTATAACCGCGATGGCGCAAAACCCGCAGATTTACCACCGGATGTTCGGTTGTTAATTCCCACCATACAAATGCTATCAAAGCGGCGACGGCGCATATGGTAAGGACAATGATTAATTCAGAGTCAAACCACCCGTTCTTTTGTCCTTTTTCCAATAATAATTGCAATGCCCCCAACCCGACAGCCAATAGACCTATGCCAATTAAATCAATTTTCCCTTGTTTTTTTTGTTTATACTTGGAATCATGCATAAATGACCAGGTGAATATCGTCGCGATTATGCCAATGGGTATATTGATATAAAAAATCCAATGCCAGTTAAGGTTATCGACAATCCAACCACCCAAAGTTGGCCCCAATGCCGGGCCAACAATAACCCCAAGGCCGTAAATTGACTGAACTGTGCCCAACTGTTCCGGCGGAAAAATTTCCATCATGGTGGCCTGGGCGGTAGAAATCAGTGCGGCACCACCTATTCCCTGAAGGATACGAGAAAAAGTAAGGAACCCAAGAGTACCGGAAATACCGCATAATAATGAAGCGATGGTGAAAATAGCCATAGACCCGGCTAAATATTTGCGACGGCCAAAAAATGAAGACAACCATGCTGTTAATGGCAGCATAATGATAGTCGCCAACATATATCCGGTGGTTACCCAGGTAATTTCATCAAGAGACGCACCCAAATTACCCATCATGGTAGGGACGGCGACATTGACGATGCTGCTGTCAATCATCTGCATTAATGTGCCCAGGATAATGGCTGCCATGATAATCCAACGTGTCGCCGGACTATATTCCATATATTCAGGTCGTTCTTCTACTTTTATTACAGGCGGTTTATCGCTCGGTGGGTTAGCCATTAATAACTTTCCTTGCTGATATTATCGGGTGATAATAGTTGCGTTAACGGATAATCCCGCGCGTAATTTATCCAAACCAGGTTGTCCCGGGTCAAGACGAATTTTAACAGGGACACGCTGAACGACTTTGGTAAAATTACCGGAAGCGTTGTCCGCCGGTAATAACGCGAATGTTGAACCTGTCCCGGCAGAAATACTAGCAACATGCCCGGTAAATGGCTTGTCATCAAGGGCATCTATCAGCACTTCGGCTCTTTGTTCCGGCAGAATATGGTTTAACTGCGTTTCTTTATAATTTGCCACCACATAAATTGTGTTGGTTTGGGTTAGCGCCATTAATGGTGTACCGGGTTGTACTAACGCGCCTATCTGTACAGTTTTCTTACTGACAGTGCCGTTAACCGGCGCATATATTTTTGTATGTTCCAGTTGCAATTTCGCGGCATTCAATGCGGCGCGCGCCTGGCTTATTTTCGCGGTTGCCTGGTTGTGTCCACTTGATATTACGGCAATCTGTTGTGGTTGGGTATTAGCCTGTGCCAATGTTCCCATGGCCTGTTTCTGCTTCGCTTCCGCCTGTTGCACTGTTTGTATAATGGTCTGTTTTTGTGCCAACGCCTGGTCTACATCCGCCTGCGACGCGCTTGCGCTGTATCTGGCAGAGTTTAACGCTGATTTCGCCTGGTTTACCAATGCTTCCGCCGCCTGTACCTGGTCACGTGCTGCCGTTACATCACCCTCACGGGCAGAAACGGCTTCCTGCGCCATATTCACCTGTTCGCGCGCGCTTTCCAACTGTGCCATTGCTACCTTTGCGGTTGAGGCATACTGGTCAGCAGTCGCGCGGCTTACCGCCCCCTGTTCCAGCAATTTAGTGTATCGGTCTGAGTCACGCGTGGCTTTTTCCGCGGTTGCCTGGGCGGCATTTACCGCAGCCTGACATACTTTAATATTTGCTTTGGCGGTATTAACCTGTGCCTGCGCCGTTTCCACCGCAGAATTTGCGCGTTTTTTGTTGGCACTTGCGGCTTCTACCGCAGCCTGGGCAGTATCAATATTGGCGGTTGCGGCCTGGGCAGCGGCAATCGATTTTTCCACTGCGGCAGATGCACGTTTAACGTCTGACTGCGCGCCGGATATGCTACTGGTTGCCATGGCTACACCACCCTGTGCCTGGGTTAATTGCGCGTTACAGGTTTGCCCGGTCAACGCGACAGATGCCGCGGCACCATTTGCCTGCGCCAGTGCAACTTCAAGGTTTGCCTGTGCCTGTTCCACATTAGCCTGGTAAGTACTGGGGTCAAGTTCAACTAATAGTTGCCCGGTGGCCACTTTCTGGTCATCTTTTACATATATATGGGTTACAGCACCACTAACCTGTGGGGCTATCTGCGTTATATCCGCAATCAGATAGGCATCATCAGTGCTTATTCTTTTACTGGATTCCCGCAGATAATGAATACCAAAAATTATACCCAGTGATATAAGTAAAAATATGCCAATTAACAAACCGTGCCGAGATTGTTTTTTCACAGGTGTGGCTTTTTTCTTTTCAAAAGTAATACTTTCATTATGCTTCTGTTCAGTCATCTGGATTCTCTTCTCCTGGTATTACCTCTGCATTTATTTGCAGGGATGATTTATTTTTACATGATTCGTGTGATTTATTTGCAGGCAAAATCTCTTTGCCGGGAACTATTTTTTGCAGACACCGCATTGCAGTTGAAATATCTGATAATTCTTCCGCTGATAAATTGCTTAATAATAATGCCGCGTGACCTACAGCAACCTGACGAATTGAATTTAGAGTATCTATACCTTGTGCTGTCAATGTTAATTCCACCCGGCGACGGTCATCCGGTGCGGTGGTATATAAGATGTATCCACGCTCCATTAGCGCGTATAACATCTTTGATACATTGGAAACTGACAGGTCAATGTATTCCGCGACAGCGCAAACAGACGCATCCGGATTACGATATATATATGCCAATGAACGGAATTGCGGTACGGTAAGTTTGTCCGGTGCCGCCTGGCGTAAATCTGCCCGCAATAATGCCATTAACCGGGGAATGGTATCTACAATAAGATTTGCGCTTTCTGTTATCGCCATCAATTTATTTTCATCAGTGGATATTTTCATATTGAAAGTATATTGATTCGAATAACCGGTGTCAAGAAAAAAAACAGCCAAATAATAAAGATTACGATCATTTAACAGGACTTTCGCTTTTTAACAGAAATCTGCAAGAAATTGGTCACTTCGACAGGCTTAGTGACCGGTCGCTGAGCCTATCGAAGCGACATTAAAAGAAATTTCTGCAATAATTCGATACTAAATATTCAATATTCATCTTACAATAAACCCCACCTGCCGCTATACAGCAATGTGGGGTTTTTATTTGTTATCACAGAAATTAATGAAGGTTATTTTATTATGGCACTGCTACAACACAGCGGAACCCGAGATCAACACCGGTAACTGATGATTGTTGTCCACCTCGCATACAACAATCAAAATTTGATGCGGAAGAGTTATAATATGCGCCACCACGAACTACCCTCATGGTGCCGCCAGCAGCACCGGTGGGGTCAGTCTTTGCGCCGGACCCATAAGCACCGGCGAAATCCGCAACCCATTCCCACACATTACCACACATATCCTGTACCCCATACGAATTAGTACCTGCAGGAAAACTGCCAACCGGCATTGGCATTATAAGATCTGTAACTGTCGAGTTTACGCATTTTGTAGCATCCCATGTATCACCCCATGGATACTTATAATTTTTAGTACCCCGGGCCGCCATTTCCCATTGTGCCTCTGTAGGAAGTGTCGCACCTGCCCATGCAGCATATAACTTAGCGTCAGCATAACTAATATACGTAATTGGATAATTCATAAACTCAATCCAATCACCCCACGGGCAATCCGGCATAGTTTGGCCGGTTGCAGTACAAAAAGCCTGATACTGTGCAACCTTCACCTCATATTTATATATATAAAAACCTTTTGTAATTGTCACCGCATGCACCGGGGTGTTAGTTTGAAACGTACCACTGCCAACAACATATGATGGTGACGAGGTAGAAACCTGATATGGATTACCCACTATAAATTTGCCACCCATATTGAATGTTCCCGGTGAAATATAAACCATCTCAGCTTTATCCAAGGTATTAACAACTTGTAAAAAGATTGGCAATTCATACACTGTTGTCGTTGCTACATGGCCGTCAACATAACTGGCGATTACTTTTCCACTATGCCGTGCGTCTGCCGTTTTATTATTTAAACCGTCCGCCGATAACCAGGCTTCTTTGCCGGATGTGTCTGTTATATCACCTATCGCCTGTAAAGAGCGCGAAGGATTATAATAATATCCGTTGGGGATAGATTTACCTAATGTCGGACACACTAAAGCACCCGGGTCAACTTTAATGTCGCGCCATACAGTTGTGGTACTGGGGTAACACTCTTCATGGTCCTGTGTATACATGTTTATTGAAGCGGCAATTTGTCGTTGGTTACTGCTACATGTGGTTTGTCGTGCTTTCTCGCGCGCACGGGCAAAAACCGGGAACAATATAGCCGCTAGCACAGCAATTATCGCGATTACTACCAGTAATTCAATAAGGGTAAAACCAGAAAAACGTTTGACTAAACTCACAATGTAACTCCCTCGATTTTTTATTTATACAATAACTTATTATGTTGCATGGGATGCTGATGATAACGTTCACTGCCACCCGAATTTCATTTACCAAAGCTTGTATAACAAATTAATTATTTCACAAAAGTTATTTCAAAGATATCATGAAATAACCCTATTTTTATGCAAAATAATCCTTAGTTAAAAGAAATAGTTGGAGTAAGGAAAGTATGTAAGAAGATAAATTTAACTTAATGTCACTTCGACATGTTCAGCAACCGGTCACTGAGCATGCCGAAGTGACATTATAATTGAAAGGCCAACAATAAAAATCGTAAAACAGGCGACCCGCCTGTGAATTAAAACAAAATAGCCGGGCCGGCTATTGTACAAGTGTAAAACAGGCGGCCCGCTTGTGAATTAAAACAAAATAGCCGGGCCGGCTATTGTACAAGTGTAAAACAGGCGACCCGCCTGTGAATTAAAACAGAATAGCCGGGCCGGCTATTGTACAAGCGTAAAACAGGCGGCCCGCCTGTAAATTAAAACAAAATAGCCGGGCCGGCTATTGTACAAGTGTAAAACAGGCGGCCCG
>CAZNLA010000005.1:0-32178 GCA_964573385.1 uncultured bacterium | reverse complement strand
GCCGGGCCGGCTATTGTACAAGTGTAAAACAGGCGGCCCGCCTGTAAATTAAAACAGAATAGCCGGGCCGGCTATTGTACAAGCGTAAAACAGGCGACTCGCCTGTGAATTGCACAAACGGACCCGGTCATCCAAACATTATTTAAAAAGCAATTCGCCCCAATATTGTGGTTCCATTTGCAATTCAAAAACTGCGTCATCCACAATACCGGTGTGTTGATTACTCCAATATGTGCGCAGTCGGGTGCGGGAACCGTCGGTGTCGCCGTGGGTAACGCCAAAATCTCCGTGCAATGTCATATCCGCAACCGGGGTGACACCCAATGTCGCCAAAGGTATCGCGACTTCTACGGTGTAACCGTACCTTGCGCGGGTGGTCACCTTTATTGCTGCTTCCGGTATAGCATCGACATATTCCATTTTATATTCATGTACTACGCCGGAACTGAATATTTTCGGTTTTTTAACAGTTGCTACTTTGCGATACAACATGGCTTTGGCAACGCCCTGCAGGTTGCCAATTGATACCCGCAAGTCACCCAATACACCATCAGCACGGTTTGCTTTCGCCTTACTATCAGTACCAATCTGGAAATCTACAGTATCACCACCGATATACATTTGCGCCGGGTCTGTCGCGCCGTTCACCCACGGGGTGTTATCCTTAACTTCCCAGCAAAGGTATAACATTTTATCGTCATATGTTGCTGCCACCCGGACAGACGCGTCGTCCTGTTTGGAAAACGATATTATATCCGCGCCTTTAAAGTCAGCATCAATTTTGCCGGTAAACAAAGGTGTGCTGTCGATGATGCTTACTTTTTTATTCCCTATCACTTCCTGCAGATAGCTTTCGCGGTATGCCCGTGCGGTATTTACATCCTCTGCAGTTATTGTAATCGTTTCGCCATTCATCTCTTTTACATTGTTCAAACCGACGACTTCAACGTTCCAATAACCGGTTTTGCCTGCCTGTATAAACAATTTTCCATCTTTGGTATAAGCTATTGAGCCACCAAAATCTTCACCACCCATACCACACGGTACATTATCCATACTGGCATCTGGTACTGCCATTACCGGCCATTTAAATTTCATGGGATCTGGCTCAAACAGTCGGGTAAGGTAATAACCTTTTTCGGTGAGAATATGCCATTCACCAACATTGGTCGGTATAACCCAAATATTGCCAATTGGTGCCGGCAAGGTTGCGGAACCACAGGGGCCAAACGAACCGCGAATCATCCCCTGGCGCGGTGGACAAGCTTTATGCGAACCATGAACCCCGACAAAATTATCCGGGTAGGACCATAACAGTTTTCCGGTGGTACTGTCATAACAGCTATTCCAGGTGTTATTTTCTTTGGCATAGGTATCTTCACGCAGAATAAAACGATTATCAGCAGAACCCGCGCCATTAGTCGGCAATTTTGCTATTTTTGTCAGGTCATATTCCGGCGCGCCACACGCGGTAAAACCGGTGGGGGCAACGCGATATGAAGTACCGTAAAAACTCATATCATCATTCATATACATATACCAACTGGTTATCCATTTGCTGCTTAAATACCAACTTCCGGCTTTGCCATTGCTCAGGTCAATATCATATTTAGCTATTTCTTCCGGTTGTTCAATCTCATCATCATTACGGTCCGACCACACGGTAATTACATTATCCTTTTTCTGCGGTTCATATATAACCGTCCGCAATTTGTAATTGCCATCTCCAATACGCTCGAATATAGAAACATCGCCACTGCGCCAGGCAGAAACAGCAAGATACTGCCTGCCATTATTGCCAATGCCAAATCGCGCTTCACCCATCTTCTTTGTGGTAATTACTCCCAGACAAATCGCTTTTCCTGTGACAGCATCAATTTGCCATTCAGCATTTTGCCCTACCATTATTTTTGGATTCAGTGGATTTATAGCACCACCGGTGGCACCATAATCTGAAGGACCGAAAAACTCTTTCCACACCGTATTAGTTTTAGTATCCCATGCGACAATCCGTTTGGGGTTATCATCTTTTTCCGCAACCCATAACTTGCCATCGCCGGCAATTACAACAGAGTTAATGAAACGCATACCATCCGCAGACCATTTGCCAATTAACGGACGACCACCCAGGCGACCAATGCTTTTAACTAATTTGCCGTCTGTATAAACATTTACAATATTATCCGGTTCGCCGGTGCCGACGTAAATAGTTCCATCTTTTGCCACAGTCATTGCAGTGGCATTATTCAATTTATCAATGACTGTTGTTATCCCGTTAGTTACCGGATTAATTAACATTACAGAGTATTTATTACTCAGAACATATAATTTTGTATCACTGAATGCCACTATAACATCCGGAGCATTAAAATCTATCGTTTTTTCTAACTTTCCGGTTTTACCATCCAGCACGGCAATTTTGCCCGCGGTGGTGAATGTTACATATAATTTATCACCAATGGCCGCTATTTTATCAGCCTTTTCAGGCGCTGTGTCCCACAATCCTTTCACTGGCAGGTCAGCCTCTGCCATATCTCCCCATGGCAAATATCCACCTTTTTTAGCGTCAAGTTTATAAATCATTCCACCGGATGATGCCAGACCGGCACTGCCACCCAGCACATACAACACGCCATTATTTGCTGCCAACGATTTAACGCCGGATATCCCCGCGCGATTATTTCCCCATTTAACATTGCCATTCAGGTCGCAAATTAGTAATGACCTGCCTGCCTCTGCCTGCCCCCAACCCAAATAGAGTTGGGTTTCATCCACCGCAGTGGCAGTCGGGTCACCCTGGTCGCCACCCCAATTTGTCTGTGGTCCGGAACCCCATGGCGCAATTCCACCATTTGCCGCCCAACCACGCAATTGCAGGCTGATTCCTTTATGCCATATCGCTTCCCAGGTATATTTCCCTTCCGGTACCGGGGTGCCGGGGTTACGCCAATTCATCGTGGTCAACCCATCCCATTTAACAGTGTGCTTACCTTTGGTGTAAAACACACAATTTAATAATTGCCGAAGCACCAGTCCTTCCTGATTTTTAAGATGTAAGGATATATAACCATCCTCCGGCATATCAAAAGTCACATCTTTAAAACCTTTCATTACTTCAACTTTTATCAACCCGGTCCAATCAATCACCGGCATACCATTCACTAATTTAGTATCAAATTCTCTTCCATCAGAAAGACGCATTTTGGCGGGAGTAACTTTTCCTTTGTTTTCCAATGTCGCCGGTCCCCAACAGGTGTAACCCTGAAATGTGAATACCCGGTCAGGCACCACACCCGGTTTGAATAAATCTTTAACGCTTAATCTGCCTTTTTGCCCAAGGGTAAAGTTAGGTTCGATAGTAAGCGAAAAACTTTGCCCCGCGGTTAGTGGTTTGCCGTCTGCCATTATCATAGCCCATGGTATAGCCAATTCCTGTGTGTATCCTTTACAATCGGCATTCTTTAAAAATGCCTGTTGCGCACCTTCAGTTTTTGCGTCACGAACTTTACGTGAATAAGGTGGTTGTTTGCCACCAAATAACCCAAAATAGACATCCATCAGGTCAATTTTGTCCACCCCCTGCCAACATGACCAATGAGACGCGCGTTGGTCGGGGGTACCGGCATTGGTAATTATCCGCATTTGCAGACAATCACCCTGAAACGCATAATCGGCAATGGTCTGCCCCGGGTTATTCATCGGCGTTGCGTCTATCCAACGGGAAAGTACATACAGATTCTTATCGTCATACATTGCGTGGAACCACACCGCGTAGGCATCACGTTGATTTTCCACATCACCACAGGCAAAAGTACCCGCGGATAAATCCCAATCATTAATTTTGCCATCTACGACTACTTTACCGGGCACAGGCAACACCCGGGTACCCAGATTCTCTGATTCTGTCGCCATGATAGCAACAGAAAAGACCATTAACAGCATAAAAATCCAACAAAACTTTTTCATATTTTTCCTTTATAATCTGCCATTAAAGCAGTGTTAAAATACTGGGTATCTTTTATAAAGAATACAGAAATGCAACCTTTAATGTCAATCGGTTTAACAGCATAAATGCAGCACCTGTCACAATTACATTAACATAATATTGCTTAGCTAAAAAATAGCCACATCATGACATTTATTCAATGATGATATGGAATACATTTATGTTAAGGGAGAAAATAAATGAAAAAATGGTCAATATCAATCTTTATTCTGGCAGTTATAATAGCATTGTCAGGATGTCAGAACAATGAACCCACAGTTGGAAACAATCAAAATAATACTCCGGTATGGCGCGAGGTGATTTATAATAACCAAACATTTATAGAAAAAACCAGCAATATTCCAGTTACTGATATTAAAGACGCGACTGTACTCGCAACCGGAACCGAAACCGATGTTGCGTTTGTTAATTCTGTCGAAACAGCAACATCCAAAACCGAGGCACAGGCATTATCATTGTTGCAATCATTTGACACAAAAAATGGACATAATGTAAAAATATTAAAATTAACCAATAATACTGCCGTAACCCGTTACTGGTCTGACCCTGCCAGTAAAATAGGCAGATGGTATGCCACATCACAAAGCAATTATATATTTTCGCCGGTTGATATCATAAAACAACTTGCGTTACCATTATCTAATACCGGAAAATTTACTACATTATATACCCTTAAAAATGAAGCAGTTGTAGTATATGGACTTTGCGCGGACATGACCTGGGATCCAATAAATTTCGGTCCAACTGCTACCGGTGGTGGTGAACAGTTTTTTGTACCATATGCGACTAACTGGAACGCCCAAACCCAAACAGCAGATTTATCTCCCACAGTAATTAACCTTGACGAAGAAATACGCTACGCTAAACCATAATACTGGTTAGACCGTTAACAACCAAATCTATACTAAAAAAGTTAGGGGTTAAGGTTGTTAGATTCTTAGGTTTTAGGTTGTTAGAGATTAGGTTCTTAGGGATTAGGTTCTTAGGCCGTTAGCAACCAAATCCGCACAAAAAAAGTCAGGATTTTAGGCGGAACTTTTATAATGGTCACTTCGACAAGCTCAGTGACCGTAATTTCT
The DNA here is from genome assembly GCA_964573385.1 of uncultured bacterium. Classification (GTDB taxonomy): domain Bacteria; phylum Armatimonadota; class Hebobacteria; order CAIYQO01; family CAIYQO01; genus JBAXQQ01. Next base: position 27,093 of record CAZNLA010000005.1, on the reverse strand, counting down.
ACCGGTCACTGAGCTTGTCGAAGTGACCACATCTGAAAACTGAAAACTGAAAACTTGTCCAATTTATTTGGGTTAGGTTTTAGGCCGTTAGCAACCAAATCCGTATAGAAAAAATCTGAACTTTTACAAAGATTACTGGGTCTGCATAAGTGACCACATCCAAAAACCTGAAAATAAAATTTATTTAACCGCTAACAATTTAACAAAAACATACAAAATAGCACTTGCTAAATGCGTTTACTATGCGTATTATTTTTATGTCAGGCCTATAATGTAATAACATTATTCAAAACTTTGGAGATTACAGATGAAAATGTTTCGTTGTTTATCCGGCGCTTTTCCCATCTTTTTATTATTGTGGGGAATGACGATTGTTTGCGGACAAAAGACTGTTGTATCTTTTACCAATACCGGTAAGTTAAAAACGTCGGTAGAACTGGCAAATATTGACGCTACAGTTTTCGCTGAATATGTTGATGATAAAGAAACTGTTATAGAAAAAGACCCGGCAGCGAAGGAACCGGTTATGGATGGCGCACCTCAGATAATATGGACACAGACAACGCGTCCGGGATATCGCCAGCGAAACTTCGGGTTTTCAAAAAATATCGGTAGTCGATATCTCCGTATAGGATTTGCGAAATCAATACCTGTCGGCACGATAATTGTTGAAGGTAATGTGGCAGTAAGTATATTAAAACAGGATATACCATATCCGGGTAATTTGGCTGATAATGCCCAATGGATTACAGGGCAACGGGTAAAAGGTGGTGGGGTAACCGGTGATGAAACAAAAAATATCGATGACACAACATTATGGATATTCCCGGCAGGCACACAAACCCGGGCAATAAGATTTACCCATACCCCGGAGCAAAATGACAATTTGTATAGCGGTACAATAAAAGGTGTATACATTTTACCTGACCGTTATGTAAATATATCTCCGCAAGGGTTGGCAATATCAAAATCAAATAATCAATATACCAAAAGAATAAATGACGAAAGACTGCAATCACAATGGGAAAATATATCCAGCAAAGACAATGAAATCCGCGCGAAAACGATAACAGAAAGTCCGGAATGGTTGTCTGTAATTTGGCCACAACCGATAAAAACCGATGCCGCTATGCTGGTTATCCCCGGATTTTCAGCAGCAGAAATACAGGCATATACCGGAGCAGATACTATTCACCCCCGTGATGCCGCGGAAGAGGATTGGACCACAGTAAAAAAGATATCCGGCATCAAAAATCAATTGGGTGGCGTATTTGAAATAACGGCAATCGAGTTTGACAAAACAATAACCACACGTGCCATTCGTCTGCGCCTTACAGATGTGACAGACGAACGTCCGGCGCATACCCAGGGGTCTACCATGAAGAGTACCAGGGTGTGGTTGAATGACCTTATTACACTGAAAGCAATAGGAAATGAACCTATTGAGAATGTGTTACCCAAAACAAATGTTGTAACAACCACACCACAACCACCAATCCCAATTAAATTTTCACTGCCGGAAGATGGCTATGTAACTCTGGTAATTGAAGACACTAATGGTCAACGGGTAAGAAACCTGGTATCAGAAACATATTTCCCGAAAGGCAACAATGTTATCGGTTGGGATGGCACGGACGACCTTGGTCGCGATATTGACGCGGCGAAACATGGCTTATACCGCATTCCCGCGCATCCGGTACAACCGGGCGAATATCGGGTACGCGGATTGTGGCGCAAAGCGATTGACCCGAAATACGAATTATCGGTATATAACGAGGGAAATCCACCGTGGGGAACACCAGACCATACCGGCGCATGGTTAGCAAACCATACCCCACCACAGGCGGCATTGTATCTACCGGCGGAAAAATCACCCACGGCAACCCCAATAGTTTTATTGGGAGCATATGTTACAGAAGGACCGGACGGATTAATATGGACTGATCTTGATGGCAACAAATTAGGTGGGATGAAGTGGTTGGGTGGTGCCTGGACCGCTGCGCCTTTCCTAACTGCTGATAATGGTACAGACGCGCCAACCGGGGTATCCGCATACGCCGCGTCAGTGTGGGAAACAGGCAAATTATCCAATATCGCGGAATTGCGGGTGACAGCATTATCGGTAAACCCGGATAAATCACCCCTGGCACCGAAATTTTTAGATAAACTTGCTTTAAAATTTGAAATAGGAACTACAAAAGATGCCACCTGGAAAATTAATGAAATGTCCGGCATGGCAGCATATAACGGAATTATGGTTTTTAGTTTTAACCAATTGAATAAATTGATGTTTGCCAATATAAAAACCGGAAAAATAGTGGGCACCGCACCATTAGACGCACCGTCCGGTATGGTATTTGACGCAAAAGGACAGTTACTGGTAATTTCCGGCAAAAAATTATTGCGTTACGCCAAAATAGATGAAACAGCAGTATTACCGGAAGCGAAAACCGTAATAGATAATCTGGAAGACCCCATTGGAATTACCCTTGATAAAGAAAATAATATCTATATCAGCGACCGCGGCAACAGTCATCAGGTTAAGGTATACACCGCAGAGGGAAAAGCTGTACGCGCGATAGGCAATCCCGGTGTTCCCAAAGCCGGCCCATATGACCAGTCGCATATGAACTATCCCATGGGTATGGCCATTGATAGCAGAAATCAATTATGGGTAACTGAACGGCATTTTGTGCCAAAGCGTGTTAGCGTATGGACATTGGATGGTAAATTTGTGAAAGCATTTTACGGTCCTACCCAATATGGCGGTGGCGGCAAATTAGACCCGGCAGATAAAAACAAATATTATTATGCAGAAGGAAAAACCGGGGGAATGGAGTTTAAAATAGACTGGCCAACCGGCACCTGGAAATTAACTAATGTCACTTATCTTTCCACACCGGGACAATTAAAATTGCCGGTTTCCGCCCCGGATACTGCAATATATTTTAACGGTCACCGATATTTTACCAATTGTTATAACGATAACCCCACCACCGGGGCAATGATAGCGTTTTTATTCATTGATATTGATGGAATTGCCACCCCGGTTGCCGCAATGGGCAGAGCAAATAGTTGGGAATTACTAAAGGGAGATGATTTTAAACCGACCTGGCCAACGGATAGCGATTTAAAAGGCGACATGAGCAAGAATAACAGCAAAAATCAGGCTTTCTTTATCTGGAACGACATTAATGCAGACAGGCAGGTACAAAAAGAAGAAATTACAATGCAGCAAGGCAAAGTCGGCACCATATCAGTAATGCCGGATTTATCATTCTGTATATCATCTATTAATGGCAAAGCCATGCAATATTCACCCGCGTCAATAAATAAAGATGGGGTACCTTTTTATGAAATTGCAAAAGGGAAAGTATTGGCAACCGGTGTCAAAGGCCCCGCATCAAGTGGTGGTAACCAGATACTGGTTGATAAAGATAATAATGTGGTGATTACCCTGGGGGTTGAACCATTTCATCAATATTCGCTGTGTGGTGTAAAGGATGGCAAGCCGGTATGGAGTTACCCAAGTGTATGGCCAGGGTTGCATGCGTCACATTCCGCCGGTCGTCCCAGTTTCCCAGGTGAAGTTATCGGCACAACGCGTTTGCTGGGTGGATTCGTGACACCAAAGGATTCCGATGCCGGACCATTGTGGGCAGTAAATGGCAATATGGGAAATATGTATATCTTCACCAGTGATGGCCTGTTTGTTGCCACAATATTTGAGGATGTCAGAAACGGCATATTGTGGAAGATGCCAAAAGCAATACGTGGTATGAGTCTGAAAGGTATTTCATTACATGATGAAAATTTCTGGCCAACTATAAACCAGACACCAGATGGCACAATATATCTGATGGATGGCAACAATGCCTCATTAGTGCGCCTGGACGGAATTGAATCTATTCGCCGCATACCTGCTTTTAATATAAAAATTACAACTGAAGATTTAAAAAAGGCAAATGACTATCTGGTGGAAGTTGAAAAATTACGCCAACAGGAACAAGGTAGCGGAATATTAAAAGTCGCTATGCCTGCGACACCACCGGTGGTTGATGGCAAGTTGGATGAATGGAATGACGCCGAATGGGTTGACATAGAAAAAGCGGGTGTAAAAGCAAACTTCAATTCAACATCTATGCCATATAGTGTTCGCGCCGCAGTGACAATAGCGGATGGTAAACTGTTTGCCGCCTGGGACACTGGTGAGACAAAATTACTGCAAAATACCGGTGAACAGGCAAATTCACCGTTTAAAACCGGTGGATGCCTTGACCTGATGATAGCAACTGACCCCAATGCCACACCCGGTCGCAGAACACCGGTGGCAGGTGATATGCGTTTATTAATAACAGTGGTGGCCAATAAAACAAAAGCTATGCTGTATCGTCCGGTTGTACCGGGTGGTGCGGAAGCGGATAAAGTGCCTTTCAGTTCACCATGGCGCACAATAATATTCGACAAGGTTGAGGATATCAGTAGCAAAGTAAAATTGGCATTTGATAAAACCGGCAATTTTGAAATAGTTGTTGGTTTGGATACTATTGGCCTGACGGCAAAGCCCGGAATGAGAATACAGGGAGATATTGGTATACTGCGCGGTTCGGATGGCCAAACCACGACCCGGGTATATTGGAGCAACAAAGCGACGGCGATAGTTGCTGATGTTCCTTCTGAAGCAGAATTATTGCCGGGTTTATGGGGAACGTGGGAGTTTAAAGATAAATAGAATCTTAAAACAGGACTTTCGCTTTAGGTCACTTCGACAAGCTCAGTAACCGGTCGCTGAGCCTGTCGAAGCGACCTTTTTAAGCAAGATTACCATTGTAAGCGAAAGTCCTGTTAAAATATCAGATTACGAGAAAACAAATGAATAAACCAACCGGATTATTGTGTGATTTACTGGCAATGCCGGAAATTACTGTTATAGAGAATAGCTACCCATCATTTGGATGGATAGTGCCCTTAACATGTCCTAATGACAGCCAAACCGCATACCGGATACAGGTTTTCGCTACTGATAATTCATCAGAATTATTATGGGATTCAGGACAGGTTATCTCTGCTGACAGTTTACATATTCAATACGGCGGTAAAATTCTCGTAAGTGATAATTGCTATACATGGCGGGTATGCACATGGAATAAAGATGCTGTCGTTTCTGAATGGTCGGACGAACAATATTTCTTTGTCGGTGACATTGAGAAATCTCCGGATTACCCAGGACGTTTTACAACCCCACGCTACCCGTTACAGGTGACAGAAGTTTCCCCTGTTAAAATGACGTTACGGGGAAAAGATACAATATTTCTGGATTTCGGCAGAGCAGCATTCGGCACAATACAATTCACCGTGACAGCAGATGCCGAAACTACCGCGCAAATACACATGGGTGAGAAAACATCAGAAGATAATGTTATAGACCGCACCCCTGCAGGAACTATACGATACCGTTGTGAACAAGTCAGCATTAAAAAAGGTTGTCATACTTACCGTGTAAAAATATCCACAGACCCCCGCAATACCGGTGCCGGTGCTATCCATATGCCAAATAATCTTTTTGAAGTCATACCTTTCCGATACGCAGAAATTTGCTTGCCAACAGGTTGTGAAATCGACATTAATTCTATCTGCCAACTTGCGGTGCATTACCCATTCAATGAAAATGCCGCTCATTTTAAATCCGACAACAACAATCTGAATAAAGTTTGGGAATTATGCAAATACACCATAAAAGCCACATCATTCTGCGGGATATATGTAGATGGAGATCGCGAACGCATACCATATGAAGCCGACGCTTATATTAATCAACTGTGCCATTATACCACCGACCGTGAGTTTACCATGGCGCGTTACAGCCATGAATATCTTATTCAATATCCCACCTGGCCAACAGAATGGATATTGCATTCGGTATTGATGGCATGGGAAGATTATATGTATACCGGCGATGATAAATCACTGGCAGAGTTTTATGGTGATTTACAGATGAAATCGCTGTCGGCATTAGCGCGGGAAGATGGTTTAATCAGTACAGAAACCGGATTAGTAAACAAACAACTCGCTACTGACTTGCATATGAATGGGCCGCGATACATACATGGGTATTACCTGAAAGATATTGTTGATTGGCCCCCGGGCAGTTTTACAAATGGTGGCACCGGCGAAAGAGATGATTATGAAATGGTTGCCGTAAATAATGTGGTAAACGCGTTTCATTACCGCGCATTGGTATTAATGGCAAAAATTGCGGCAGTATTGAGCAAAAATGAAGACGCGGAATATTATGAAAAACAGGCACAAAAGGTTTATACAGCATTTAATGAAATCTTTTGTGATGCTGCAGTTGGCATTTATACAGACGGTGAAGATACCAAACATGCATCATTACACGCTAATTTTTTTCCTCTTGCCCTGGGATTAGTTCCGGAAAAGCATATAAATTCAGTAATCAGTTTCATAAAATCCCGCGGAATGGCCTGCAGTGTGTATGGCGCGCAATATCTGTTGGATGCGTTATTTATAGCCGGCAGTGATAATTACGCGTTATCACTGATGACTGCTGAACATGACCGCGGGTGGATAGACATGATAAACGCGGGTTCCACCATGACATTGGAAGCATGGAATATCCGGTATAAAAATAATCTGGATTGGAACCACGCCTGGGGTGCCGCACCGGCAAATATAATTCCCCGGTATATCCTCGGCATTCGTCCACTGGAACCGGGTTTTAAATGTATAACCATTGCCCCGCAACCGGGAAATTTACAATCAATAGCCGGTACCGTGCCAACAATACGCGGCGAAGTGACATTATCATTAAATATTAATCCGACTATCCGCATAATACATTTTGAAATTCCGTGCAATACCACAGCAAAGGTAATTTTGCCTGATATTATCAGGAATAGACTGATTATGCTAGATGGCAATGCAATAACAATAGAAAATATCGGCAAAAATGGGATAATAGAAGATATCGGCAGTGGAAAACATACCATTACATTTTAACAAATTGATAGCGGGTATTAAGAAACATAAAACACAATCTATATCATTTGGGAAAGTTTGATGTTTATGCGTTAGTGAAGGCATTTTAATGAGTTGCCATAGATGGTAGCATTCATCCTTATACATTTAAATAATTAAAGAACAACATCTATAAATGGTAAATATTAGCACAATTAATTATGATATACGGGAATTGAATAGTATTCTGCAAATTTCAATATAAATTATTCGTCTGTGTTGATTAATTCCTAATAATGTTAATTCCATAGCCCACGGCAACGCCGCTGGGTAAGTTTACAACTCAAATCCAACGCTCTGTAAGAGCATAATTCCTTCGTTGTTAAGAATATTGCTCTTACAGAGCGTAATCTTTATGATGATACCAAGTCCCAGCGGCGTTGCCGTGGGCTATGGAATTAATAAGTGAAGGAATAATTCATCTTTACTACCAAACCAGCAAACATTTGTGAATACAGGCTTTTGCAAAACCAAATTATATCTATTTTTCTGTACGGAATGCCGTCCCCGGCATTCCTCTTTGAGATGAAAACTCTCTATTAACGGAATGCCGGGGACGGCATTCCCTACAATTCAGACAGATTTTGTAAAAGCCTCAATATATTAAAAAATCAAAATAATGAAATAAACATCAGCCTGGAGATTACATGACAATCCATAAAAATACATCATAAAACTTATTAAAATTATTTGATTTGTGCTATTGACATTCAATAGTTAGAGTGATATTCTTATCTGTAACATACAACTGTAATACATGGCACAAATATTCAACAAGCAGGCTTAAAATGTCAGACACTATTACGCAAATTGTTTTTCGGCATTATCAGGATGTCGCGGATGATATGCGAATAAAAATTACAAACGGTGAATGGGGACCAAATACCATGGTGCCCAGTCGCCGCGCGTTGGCATTAGAATATCAGGTAGCATTAACCACTGTTGAACGTGCCGTTGCCATGTTAATAGCAGAAGGAAAATTGCATACTGATGGACGCCGCGGTACATATGTAACAACAACTGATATTGCAGAAAGTAACTCCATCTATTCCATTCCTACTGCACCATTATCAAACAGACGAAAAGTTGAAAGAGCTATAGTTGGAATTGTAGCAACAATTTCTCCTTATAATAACATAGAGTACAGTAATCTCCAGTGGCCAAAACAAATTCTGCACGGTTGCGAATCTACCCTTGCAGATGAAATGGAAATAACTCACAAATTTTTCAATTGCGCTACTAACAAAACCGAAGATAATGATATCGATAATGCACTGATAGATTTTTTAAATGACAAAACATTAGATGGGTTAATTATAATTAATCAGGATAATAATTTTGAAAAAATTATAACGAATGTTGATATTGAACGAATCCCTACAGTTTTTGTAAACTCTACCCCAAAACCATATTCAATATGCCAGATTTATTATGACAGTGCCGGTGCCGGATATCTGGCCACACGGCATCTGCTTCAACGCGGATATACAAATATCACATACTTCGCACCTTTTGCATATGATTGGGTTACTGAAAGACAACATGGCGTAGAAGAAGCAATAAAAAGAATGAAGATACAAAATGTTTCCTTAGATATCTTCCCAACAAAGCAAATCCCGGGTGAAGATATTTATGAGAAAAAGTATATTACCCGTGACAGGACATTTCAACTATTCAAATCAATCAAAGAAAACTGGGGTATTGTTGCCGCAAATGATATTCTGGCATCAGAAATAATAGGAATCACAAAAGATATGAACCTGGTTGCCGGACGCGATTTCGGGTTGATAGCTTTTGACGACTTTACACCATCACGCGAAATGGGAATAACAAGTATGCGTCCGCCTTTAGGGGCAATGGGACAAACCGCGGCAAGGTTAATGATTGATGCACTGCGGAATGAAACCATACCCGAAAGAATTTGTTTAAGTTCACGCTTAATACCACGGGAATCAACCATGGGTTATAATTTAGGTTGATAAAATTGTTAATAATTGTGGTATAACGAAATATTATCATCAAAATTTATGGGGTATTATCCCCGCTATTATTCAAAGGAGGTTAATATGAAAACGCAAACAATGCGTCAACGAGGGTTTACCCTCATCGAATTGCTGGTCGTGATAGCTATTATTGCTATCCTTGCCGCCATCCTGTTCCCGGTATTTGCCCGGGCGCGCGAAAAAGCGCACCAGACGACATGTACCAGTAATTTAAGACAACTGGCCGCGCTTACCCAGATGTATGCACAGGACCATGATGAAACGTTACCACGTGCAACCACCTGGCCTAACGACATTAATTCAGAAAGTGGGGTTATGGATTGCCCTACCAGCAGTTTTAAAGGCACCAGTGGTTCACCGGACTATTTCTATATTGGTGGGTGCGGAACCGGAGATACATTTTTATCCGGTGTTTCAATTGGCGCTGTTAAAGACCCATCAGCTGCACCTATGTTCGCAGACCGTTTAACATATACTGACCCTATTATGCAAATGATCAGCAGTTATTATATTGTTCACGACCCCAGCTATTCTGACGCGTTCAATTCTATTATGCAGACAATTGACCAACGCCATTCCGGTGGCGCTAATATCGCCTATGCAGATGGTCATGTACAAATAGTTAAACCTGTTGACCCATATATATTTATGGCCAGTATAACCGACATGACGGCAATCACCAAAGTTATTGACCTTGGCAAATTATACCTCACCGCTGTTCCTTTAACTGATGCCAGCATTCATGTTGCGTTAAAAGGTAAATACAATATAACAACTGCATTTGCCGGTGCTGGCAGTGGATTTGCCGGTACCACTAATAATGCCGCGTTTTGCGATGGCACCAATGTTACCACCACATTTAATCGTAATCCTGCCGGAACACCGCCGGGTGAAATGATAGTTGCCAGTAACGATGGCCATCAGCCACCATGGATGAAAGTCGGTTCAGGTGGTTCGCAAATGATGGTTACAACCGCAGTGCATTCCGGTTTCCCTGGTGGATGTTGGGGTACACAAACAAACTATCAATTGCAGGGTTTAAACGCTAATGGTTCACCGGGCAGTGTTAACGCTATGACACTTACAATTGTGCCACATTCAAGTGTAACCACAACAGTTCTAAAACGTTTTGCTGTTATTACCTATAACTCAAACAATGGCAACTCCTGTGCTGCCCGTGTTTTAACGGTATCATATGATGGTGGTTTAACAAACTCTGCACCCGGTGCTTACGGTTCGATGACAACAGGCAGTGTCCCTGCCCCTACATATGCCAACGCAGTTGTGGGTATATTACCAGTACGTCCAAACACCAACATTACCATGGTTTGCGAAACCAATGGTGGTGGTGGAAATGGTAACGGCATGATGTTGGCTTTCGAGAAGTAGTTCTATCTGAATAAATTGGAGGTAGGAAAAATGAAAAAAATTAATATCCATCAAAAAATGGGATTTACATTAATCGAGTTACTGGTTGTAATTGCTATCATTGCAATTCTAGCCGCCATACTTTTCCCGGTGTTTGCCCGGGCACGCGAGAAAGCGCGACAAACAACATGTTCCAGCAATCAACGGCAGATAGCGGTGACATTCCAAATGTATGCCCAGGACCATGAAAGCAGATTGCCGTCAGCAACAGAAGCATGGTCAGCAATATCACTTGACCCGGCAGTTTTACGTTGTCCATCAGCAAGTGCCAGTGTAGTAAAGGCTTATGGATTCAATATCAGCATGTCGGGTGTGGCACAATCTTCCATCGATTCCCCGGATGAAGCAGTCTTAACAGCAGATTCAGGCGCAACTGACAACATCATGAAATCATCGTCTGACCTGGCCATGCGACATTCCGGCCAGGTAATAGCGTCTTACCTTGATGGTCATGTGGAAGCAAATAACAGCACATTGAATTTCTTATATCCAACCATGGATCTTTTCGCCGGATTAGGACGAACCACCATGGTTACTGATGGACAATATGGCTGGACCAGAAGTCCGGTTGTTGATGATTTTACTTATCCACCAAAATTTGCTGATATTACCACCGGTGACGGATACCCGCCACCATGCCTGCAATTGAAAGCTACTACCATTACCCGCACAGTAATACCAACTAATTCATCTGCATCCATTAAAAGTTGGGTGGTATCGGGTATGATAGAAGTACCATCATTAACCAGCAATAACCTTACACAATCCATAACCATTTACGATAATAACGCGACACCAAAAAGTATCATCCAACTGGGTTTTTGGCGATACATAATGACCCCCAGTTCAACAGAAGGAACATTAACTATTAAATTCAATTCTACCGTCGCGGATACAGAAGTTTTCCCCAATAAATATCAAACAGATTGGCCCAGATATTGTAATAAATGGATTCCATTTTCCATGACCGCAACACCGGAAGGAATCTATTGCTCCATAGGTTTAGCACCTACAATTTTGGTAACACCCGGCACAGGTAGTGACTGGAAAAGCCCGGCGAAAGTTGTGGTAGCATCTGTGGATAGTTGTTTCTGGGATGGTTTGAAATTTGGCGATTATTAAACATTATAAAAAGTAACTCATTAAATGGCGATGTTAAAATATCAGGACTTTCGCTTTAGGTCACTTCGACAGGCTCAGTGACCGGTCGCTGAGCCTGTCGAAGCGACCAATTTCTTGCAGATTTCTGCTAAAAAGCGAAAGTCCTGAATATTAAACATCGCCATTTTTATTACCATTTGCAGTAGACATTCGTCAAAGTTTTCGGCATAATTGACAGAGCAAAACAAAAACTTGTTAAACCGGTTTTTGATAATATATTTTCATAATATTTTTGGAGCAAAATTATATGCCTGATATAGCAAAACGTTTCTTAAATAACCCCATTCTTCGTCCTGCTGATGTAATGCCATCAGTTGATGGACTGAAGATTGAATGCCTGCTTAACCCCGGCGCGTTTCAATACCAGGGACGTACCGGTTTGTTATTGCGGGTAGCGGAAAGGCCACCGCAGAGTGAAACATCCGTCAGCACCCCGGTTATCGACCCAACCGCCCCGGCAGGTGTAAGCATTGTCACTGTCTCCCGTGAAGACCCGGAATTAGAAATCACCGACCCGCGATTGTTTACATGGAAAGGCGAAGATTACCTGACCACTCTGTCGCACCTGCGCCTTGCGTGGAGCGACGATGGTGTAAACTTTGTTGCTGACCATTCCCCCACCCTTATTGGCGAAGGAAACCTTGAATCATTTGGCATAGAAGATTGTCGGGTGGCACAAATTGACGATAAATATATATTGACCTATTCAGCAGTTTCCGGAAACGGTGTTGGGGTAGGATGCATTGAAACCACTGACTGGAAAAACTTTAAACGCATCGGTATGATTATACCCCCGCATAATAAAGACTGCGCGATATTCACCGAAAAGATTGAAGATTTATATTACTGCCTGCATCGGCCAAGTGGTCTGGGCATTGGTGGCAACTTCATTTGGCTGGCGAGTTCGCCGGACCTGCGCAACTGGGGCAGTCACCAGTGCATTGCCCGTATCCGCAAAGGTATGTGGGACAGCGAACGAATTGGCGCCGGTGCCGCACCCATCCGCACTGATAAAGGCTGGTTGGAAATTTACCATGGCAGCGATGGAAAATGTTATTGTCTGGGTGCGCTTTTATTAGACCTGAATGACCCCGGCAAAGTGATTGCCCGCAGCGAAGAACCAATAATGGAACCATCGGCAGAATACGAAAAAACCGGATTCTTTGGCCATGTCGTTTTCACCAATGGACATATCGTCGATGGTGATACCATCACCGTATATTATGGTGCCGCAGACGAAGTAATTTGTGGCGCTAAGTTGTCTGTAAATGAAATACTGCAAACACTCGGAGTTTAAACTATAGCAGATTATATTTTTTCTATTTTTAATGTCAGGACTTTCGTTTACGGTCACTTCGACAAGCTCAGTGACCGGTCGCTGAGCCTGTCGAAGCGACCAAAAGCAAAAGTCCTGAATAATATATAATGAAAGAAGCAAATAAAGGAAAAAATAATGAACAAAATACCTATTGGCATCATCGGGCTAAACTTTGGCCGGCATATTGTTGAACAAATACGCACCGGTCCCGGCAGCGAATATTTTACCGTTGCAGCGTTATGCGATATTGAAGTTGAAAAAGCGACTGCTTTAGCCGGGGATTCCGGCGCAAAGGTATATGACAGCATCGATAAACTTCTTGCCGACCCGCAGATTCCTGTGGTTGGATTATTTACCGGGCCAAATGGCCGTGCTAAATTGTTAAGTAAAATTATCAATGCCGGTAAAGATGTAATGACTACAAAGCCGTTTGAATTGGATACTGACGCGGCGTTGGAAGTATTATATGAAGCGAAAAAACTTGGCAGAGTCATTCATTTAAACTCACCGGCACCACTGCCCAGTCCGGATATCGCGCAGATACTGGCATGGAAAGAAAAATATAATCTGGGCCTGCCGGTAGGTTGCCGTACCGATGTATGGGTATCTTACCGCGAAAAAGCAGACGGCAGTTGGTATGACGACCCGACACGTTGCCCGGTAGCCCCTATTTTCCGTTTAGGAATCTATTTAATTAATGATCTGGTGCCGATATTCGGCGAGGCAGAACGCGTAAACCTGCTGAGTTCGCGCATCTTTACCGGCAGACCAACTGCCGACAATGCGCAACTCGGCATACAATTCAAATCCGGCGCGTTGGCAAATATTTTTGCGTCATTCTGTGTATTGGATGGCGATTATTATCGCAATAGCCTGACATTAAACTTTGAAAATGGTACCATTTACCGCAATGCCGGTCCGGTACGTAACGAAAGCGCGTCATGCGAACTGACGTTAATCCAATCAGAAGATAACAAACGCAAAGTGGTAGATAATGTAACATTAAATGAAACCAGTGGCGTATACCAGTGGGGTAATTTTTATAAAGCAGTGAATGGCGAAAAGTTTACTAATGAAATAACACCGGAACAGATTGTGGCAGGATTAAAAATAATTAACGCCATGATAAAAGCGGAGCATTCCGGCGGTGTAACTGAAGTCTGATTAAAATAAGGGGAGCATACATGATAAAGAAAATCATCAGTATCTGTGGGATTGTTGCGTTTACAATAATAGCTATTTTCGCGCAGACAGAAACACCTGTAGAATTAGTGGCGCCGACTGCCGCCGATAAAGAATTGGCAATAAAAGCAATCGCCGCGGCGAAAGTAGCACAGGGAACCCCGGCACAGGAACAGGCTAACTTCCTGATGAACGATTGGCCCAGTTACTGCTTAAAAGTTCTCAGTAGTGATGCCAAAGTATCACAGAAATCATTAACAGACGCCAGAAATCTGGCAAACGAAATGTATAATGTTATAGCAAAAGGGCCAACATGGCCGGCTCCAGAGAAAATCGTAATACCTTTCATATCAAAACCACCGGTGATAGACGGGAAATTGAATGACAAAGTTTGGAAAAAAGCTGTCACCTTAAAAAAATCATACGCATATAACAAAAATGAACTGTTAACAAAGCCTGCAACAACATGGAAAATGGCATGGGATAAAAATTATATTTATTACGCCTTTGAGTGCGAAGATGCAGATATAATAGCCCCTACATTAACACGTGACGGCATGCCATTTAAATACGATTGCATAGAAATATTCTTACTGCCGGATTTCAAAAAAGCGGAATACTGGGAACTGGTAATCGGCGCAACCGGGTCTGTTTACGATGGTTTGAATGTTAAAAAATTAGACCATTGGGGTTCTGTCAGCAAATCGGCAGAAAACTTCAATGATTTAAAAATAGGAACAACTTTTGATGGTACTGTTGGCAAAGCCGGGGATATAGATAAAAAATATATCGTAGAAGTCGCTGTACCTTTCAAAGAACTACCATCCTATAACGCAGGTATCGAACCAAAAATTGGCGATACAATCTATTCTATAATTGCGCGCATGGATTTATCCAACGATATATTCACCCCCATCGCCCCCTTCCCGGTGCTGAGTTGGGGACATAATATATGGAATTACGCACCGATGGAATTGGGGAAGTAAAGATAGATTATTTCAGTTTAGATAAAGATATATTTTAATAGGCTAAAAAATAAATAGAATTGGCATTGAATGACAAACTCTATCAGATTCCAATTCCATATTTATATAATAATTAATTAGAAACTAATTAGCTAACTAATATCATGTCTTCATATAAAAATTGACACTGTTAGACAAAAATATTATACTTTTTATATCCTCATTATTTAAATAATGAGAAGAATCTCATTATTTAATTAAGGGATTAACTATGCCAACTTTACCAAGGGAATTCAAAAGAGAATTATTAAATCTAATACCTGAAGAAATTTATAATAATCCATATCGTATTCTTGGAATAGATGTAAATTCTTCCCCAACACAGATTCGACGAGTATGTGAAGATATGCTTGCCGCACTAAATATAAATCATCCTGTTCAACGTGATGACTATTTGCCATTTCTCCAGAAACAAGAACTATTGAAGGAAAATATTGAAAAGGCAAGACGCAATCTTCAAGACAATATGCAAACTACCATTAGTTCTTTTTTCTTTCTTGCTTTTAATTATCCACATGAAAAACAAGTTCGTTTTGAATTACAACAAGAAAGTTTAGACGAAGCAATTAATATATTAAAACAAGCAACAGGCGAAACCGTTGGAAAAGAAAATCAAAACGCAATGCATGACTATGGATTACTTGTTTTTATTTTAGCCATTATTGAACCAGATACGGATACAGCATATTCATTTTACAAACAATCTATTGGCAATTTAATAGCTTCAAGTAGGACACTCATAGTAAATAATGATTATAACGAGAAAATTATTAATATTATTATTACCACAATAGCGAAGCGAATTCAGTTATTTTTAGATAATAATGATTATAACTCTGCATGCAAATTCCTTAATTTGATGAATGAACTACCCTTAGATAAAGAAAATTATATTCATATCGCTGGACGTCCTTTTCAACAACTATTTAACCGAATTACAAAATATTGTCAGCACATTAAAACTGATGTAAATAAAATTAACGATAAATCTCCTCGTGAAACACTGGAAAAATTAATTATCAAATTTAAAAAGGAAATACTTTCACCAGTACAAACTATCTCAGATAGTTCTAATACAAATATCTGCGAATTTCAAACATTATGTGAAGAAACAATAGATTGTGGCAGTTCAATAACGATTAAACTCCATAATATATATGATGAATCTCAATCAGCACAAAGTCTTCTTGAAACATTAATCAAATTGCCTGCTTCTGAAGCAAAGATAAACTCAATAAAAAACGATTTATTAATAATTACTAAACATGCAAATATAGACATTGCCAAACAACATATAAATGATGGTAATTGGATAGACGCTGAGATTTTCCTTATGTTAGCATTAAATCAAACTACAGATAATGAGGAATCTAAATATATAAATGATAAACTTCAGATGTGTAAACGTGCAAAAGCATTTCTTGCAGTTAAACAAAAAGAACCCGAAATATCAACAATTTGGGATGGGTTTATCGGTTTTCAAATTAAACGATGCCTGAAAAACGAACTCTGGATGAACATTATTATTTTAATTTTATCAACTGTTCTAATTTTTCCAGTCATAATTGATATAAATCATAATCAATTAAACGATACTAATTTGTTTTTTATAGTTTCATTGATTTTAATTTGCATTTTAATAATAAATAATTTATACTCTATTTTTCGGCAATATAACAATTTTACATTACATCATATTTCTCAACAATTAAGCAAATACGGACCACTAGAATGGGTTATTCATAATATTCAAAGTGATTTAGGCTCTTCATTTATAATTGGTGACATAAATAAACCAGTATCAATATTATCAGATCAATCTTGGAGTTTATTTGAAATAGTTGAGCATCGGCCAATACGTGCAATAATTACACCATTGTGGTTTATATACCCATCCTTTTTAAGGATTCATATAATACCAAGTACAAAAATTATATGGTGTTATAAAATATTTACACGACATTTTTATAATGGTAATTTTTCCCATACAACTTCTCTAATAAAAATTAAAATAACAGACAATAAAACTATATCAATTGATTATGGTTTTGACATAAATGCATATAAAGATGGTGATCGTGATAAAGTCACCAATAAATTGATTATGGATATGAAAAAAAATCAAAAATATATTGATAGTAATGACATTTATAAAAAAATAGAGAAAATATATCCATGGATTATTATAGGATTTTCAAAGGAAATTGAAGAACAATGGTATTATAAACAAAAAAGTTTACTAGTAGATGTAAATAATTGCAGACAATCACTAGTTCCATTCATTGATTATGCATACCCACATGTCATTGCAAAAGAAAAAAAAAGCGTTTTATTGCCAAATGGTAAAAAAATGAAAACTTTTGACTTTATACAAATGAAAATAATACCAATATTAATTACATCGACTGGTTTATTGTATTTGATTTTATTATTTCTTGGATATACGTTTATATATCAATCTTCCAACCAAAATAAATCGAACTCTTCCGTCAATAATGAAACATCGAATTATATACCTACCCCACAATCTAATATAATTGATACACCAGTTGTTGAAACACCTAAGTTTGTCGCACCACCGTCAGGTACAAAAATAATTAATAAACCAGGTTATACTTATCATGGAATTGAAAAACCTGACCCAGAATCAGTTACTATGGATCCTGAGTCAAGACTTCAATCAGAAATAGATATAGCTGATGCGAATCTAACTTCAATGCAAGATTCTATTAATAACAAAAAACAATCATTGGATAATATTGACTATCAAATAACATCTTATGAATCAGACATCGCATATCTTAAATCACAATCTAATAATGGTGGGTATATAGATATAGATGATTATAATTTAAAAGTAAGAGAACATAACAGTTTAGTTAAAAAATATAATTCAACTAAAAAGAAATATAATAGAATGGTCGACAGCTACAACTCATTACTTAAAAAACGTAATCAAAAAGTAATTAAACTAAAACAACTACGAGGAGAATATTAATGTTCAGGAAACCACAAAAAACACCACTACCAATACAAGAAAGTGTAGATCATCAAATAACAGCATCGCAAACTATCATATTACAAGAACGTTTACGAAAAACACTTTGTACATTGGCTACAGAAACATGGCGAATGAAAAGGAAAATTATTCGTATGAATACTTCTGAATCAGTATCTGATGAAATAGACGGTATGATAGTATCAATTAATCGAATGGAGTCAGGATTAAAAGATATAAGCATTGAATATCGTGAATATACAAATCAGCAATATGACTCCGGTATGAACTTAAAAGTATTAGCTTATGAACAGGTAGAAGAACCAACTATCAGCAATGAGTTTATTCTTCAAACTGTAGCACCAAGTATTTTTTTTATGGGTCAACAAATACAACAAGGTGAAGTTATTGTCGCTTGCAACAAAATAACAGGAGAAATAAAGTAATGCCACGAGAAACAATAGATTTAGGTATAGACCTTGGAACGACCAATTCTTGTGCCGCAGTTTGTGGAACACAAGGACCAAAAGTTATACGTGTTGGCGGACGTGATTACATGCCTTCAGTTATATATAAAAAAGGAAACACAACTTATGTAGGTGATAAAGCATACCAGACTATCGGTGATGAACGTAAGTGGAATGATGTACAATATGAGTTTAAACGAATGATGGGTTCTCTTAACCCTTATCATTTTTCATCTGCTGGTATCACCATGACAGCAGATGAATTATCATCGGAAGTGTTAAAAGAATTGTCTGCTGAGGTTGAACGTGAATTAAGTGAAAAATTTCATGCTGCGGTTATTACTGTACCAGCATGGTTTGAATCAGTTCAACGAGAAGCAACTTTACGCGCCGGTCAAGGAGCAGGATTTGATGAAGTGGTCTTGCTACAAGAACCTGTTGCAGCTTCTCTTGGATATGGGTATGGACTAAATAATACTGCAAAAGAAACCTGGTTAGTATTCGACCTTGGTGGCGGAACATTGGATGTTGCTATGGTTGAATCTGTGGAAGGTGAACTTCGGGTAATAAACCATTTGGGTAATAACTATTGTGGCGGAAAAGATTTAGATTGGCTTATTCTTGAATCGTTAATATTCTCTAAACTAAGTAATAAATATAGCATTCCAAATTTTTCTAAAACTAATAAATTTTGGAGACTCCTAAAACCACTTGCCGAACAGGCAAAGATTGAGTTAAGTTCCCGAGTAGTAACTCAAATAGACACTGATCAGGATGGGGTTGAAACAATTGATGGAACACCAATAAGAACTGTTTTAGAGATTACAAGAGATGAATATGAATCTATGATTACCACTTGGATTGATGATGCCATCCAATATGGGACTGACTTAATAAAAGAATGTGGATTAAGTTCATCTAAAATAGCGAGAACACTACTTGTTGGAGGCCCTACATATACCCCGCTTTTGCGTCGACGAATAGTTGAAAGGCTTGGAATACCCGCAGAAATTCAAGCAATTGACCCGATGACAGTTGTTGCGTTAGGTGCATCAGTTTTTGCAGGAACCAGAAATGTTACTTCCAATAAAAAATCTATAATAATACAAGGAAAATATATTCCTGTTACACTTCACTACAAACCTGTATATGCTGATACAGATCCTATGATTTCAGGTCAGATAAATGAAGATAATTCTGTTTCAACAATTGAAATTGTACGTGAAGATGGCGGTTGGACAAGTGGACGAGTTACTTTATTAAATTATGCATTTATGACACGAGTTATATTAGAAAGAAATATACGCAATACGTTTAAAATACATGCTTATGATTCACATGGGAAGTCAGTATTTATTCATCCTTCAACGTTTACTATCACGCATGGTCTCGATGTTGCTCCACCGACTTGTCCGATGAGTTACAAATTGCCTGTACAAGAACAAGACAAAATTATTACAGATATTTTAATTGCAAAAGGTCAGCCTTTACCCTGCAGTGTAACACGTGAATACCGTACAACTAAAGCTGTGAAAGCTGGCAGTAAAGATGAAGTTATACGAATAAATCTTGCTGAAGGAGAATTTGACACACTTGATTTTAATAACCGCGTTGGAATTATTTTAATTAATGGTGATTCAATCACTCGTAACTTACCTGAAGGTAGTGTAGTTCATGTTACACTAAGTGTTGATGAAAATGGTATACCTTCTATTAAAGCATATGTCCCATTTCTTGAAAAACATTATGGTGGTGAAGTTCTAACAAATAATAATATGCAACACATAGATCATCACATACTAATAAATAACCTTACTGATGACAACGAGAGAGTTGATGCTATAACAGAAGAAATAGAAAATGAGATAATAACAATAGAAACACAAACCGAAATTAAACATGATGCTATTCAAGTCAAAAAGGAATTATCAGAAATTCAGAATATTGCTCCAAATTGTAATCAAGAAGATTTGCAAAAAATAGAACGCCAACGTAAAGCATTAGCTGAAAGAATAAATAACTTAGCTATAGCCATGGAGATACCTCGAGCTATTGCAGAATTAAAAAGTACTATTGAGTGGGCAGATGAAATCGTAGAAAATCACGGTATTCCAGATGATAATTCGCTTTTTAATGATTATAACAATGAAGCAAATAAAGCAATTGAAGCAAATAATTTGATAAGAATTAAAAGTGTTGATTCTGAAATAACTGGAATTGGTTGGCGTATATTATTTAGAATTGATGACTTCTGGATTGGCACTTTCCAAAGAATGTGCAAAGATATTGATAGTTTTACTAATCAACAACAGGCAAATTCATTAATTCAAATCGGTCGCCAGGCATTATCCCGTCAGGATATTAAAAAGTTAAAAGAAGTTGTTCGAGAACTTTGGGATTATTATCCAGAGACAAATCGTTTAGAGACTTCTCGCCGTTTTGAAACAGACCTTCGAATGGCATAAATAGGGTTGATTATGCGTTTTTCTAAAGGCACAAAAATAGCAAACAGATATATCATTAATAACTTTCTGGGTGAAGGATCATTCGGCGAAGTTTATCATGCCGAGTCAGACCGATATAAAGATATAGCATTAAAAATGTTGCCATTTGACTCAACATGTATTAATCCGCAAAATATACTTCGCGAAGCTTCAACAATGGCAATGATGGAGCATCCAAATGTTGTTAAACTTCATGAAATCGGATTACATATAGATGATACCGGTAAATACGGATATATCGCAATGGAATATATTAATGGAGGCACATTAAGAACACTTTTAAACAAACAAGTTCGATTATCAATAGAACGAACACTTGAATTATGCAAGGAATTATTATCAGCATTATCTTTTGCACACAACCTGACACCACCTGTTATACATGGAGATATTAAACCAGAAAATGTTTTATTATCCAATAAATCGCATGCTTATTTATCAGATTTTGGAGTCGCCCAACTTGCATGTGAGATAACAGGGATGACTACAGCGGAAGGAACACTTTTTTATATGCCTCCTGAATGTTTATGGGGATATGCAACACCAGCAAGTGATGTTTTTTGTCTTGGAATGCTCATGTATACAATGTTAACAGGAGTATCGCCTTTTATACTTCCTGACTTTTATAATATGACTGATAAAGAACGCAGGCATGCGATTGAAATTAGTAGGCAGACATCGCCAAAACCACCATCAGTATTTAATCCTTTAATTGATAATATGCTTGACAAGGTTATTCTTAATGCTTTGGCACTTGATGTTAAACAACGATATAAAAATGCAAATGAATTATTAGATGCCTTAGAATTAAAAAATGATATTACAGTAGAACCTAACTTGAAAAAAGAAGATGATTTTGAATCATTATCTCAAAATGAACTCAAATCTGACATTCCACAATTTAAAGATAATGAATACCATGAGTTGGCGCTAAACGGTAATTTAAGCAAAGCAGAAATTACAACTTTATGGGAATTCTATTGTGATCTTGAATCCATTTTAACGATTGATTCCGGTGGTATTTTCTCACCACTAACGATGACAGGATATACTATAAAAGAATTAGAAAATCTTGATGGACAATCTTTTACTGGCTGGTTATTTGCCAATGAAACAACTTGTGATGAGCTAAGACTTATTAAAGAAATTGGCAAGCAATTTTGGGCAAATCAAAACTCCATGAGAGCACAACGTGTAGGAAAACTTCTTTATATCACTTCAGTAGCTATTGCGAAATTAAGGTTCAACGAAGTCATATCATCATTACCAAAAGAACAGTTGAACATCTTATGTGAGAGTTTTCTTGAGCGAAAATCACTACCACCAAAATATCGTTATTCAATCAATAGTTTTAAAAATAATCATTTAAGCTAAGATCCGGTATGTTATTTATATATAAATACGTGTTTATATTAAATATCTTTTCAAGATATTGTTATTATATCTATGTAAACAATCATAATCAAAGGAGATACAAATGGAAAATATACTTCCACTTATTTACATCATCGCCGGCATAATACTGGGGTTTCTTGCGGCAAATATCATCTCGCGGGGGAAAACAGAGGCGGAATACAAACGTGGTATTGCGGAATCGAACAGTAAAAATGAAGTTCTGAACCAAAACATAACTAATCTGTTGCAACAGAAAAACGATGTCACCAGTGAAAAAGATATATTGACTGCAAAAGTTGAGCAGTTAAACGGAGAAAAAGGCGAACTGATTGCGCGAATGTCTACTGCTGAGGAACGCAGTAAATTACTGGTGGATAAAGACACGGTGATTGCGGAACGTGACAGGGTTATAAATGAATTAACCATTGAAAGACAAAGATTAACTGCTGACTTGAGTGGAATGCGCAGCCATATTGAAACAGAAAAAAAGGCAATGACAGAAAAGTTAGAACTGCTTAACCAGGCACAAAAGGCATTAAGCGATACTTTTAAAGCGTTATCATCCGAGGCTTTGAAAAATAATAATGATCAATTTTTACAATTGGCCAAAACGAATATGGAAACATTTAACAGCGAAGCAAAAGGCGACCTGGAAAAAAGGCAAAAAGCGATTGAAGAGTTATTAAAACCGATGACTGAATCGTTGAAAAAAGTGGATACCACCATAATAGAAATTGAAAACAAGCGCGAAAACGCCTACGGACAGATAACGGAACAGGTTAAAAAACTGTATGAAACCGAGTTATCACTGCGCAATGAAACGTCAAACCTGGTTAAGGCGTTGCGGACACCACAAGGACGCGGACAGTGGGGTGAAATACAGTTAAAACGCGTGGTAGAAATGGCGGGAATGCAGGAGTATTGTGATTTTGATGAACAGCATTCGGTGAATACGGATGATGGCAAACAACGTCCGGATATGATAATTAAACTGCCGGGGAACAAACGCATTGTAATTGACGCAAAAGCTGTTTTAAGCGCGTACCTGGACGCCATTGATGAACAGGATGAAACAGCACGTGATTTGAAATTGGTACAACATGCTGCTCAGGTACGGTCGCGGGTGGCGGAACTCAGCAAAAAAGAATATTGGAATCAGTTTGAAAATGCTCCGGATTTCGTGGTAATGTTCATGCCCACAGACGCTATCCTGACTGCGGCATTGCTAAAAGATGGCGGTTTATTTGAAGACGCGATTAAAAGTAATATCCTGTTGGTAACGCCTGTCACACTAATCGCCTTGTTGAAATCTGCCGCATATGGTTGGCAACAGGAAGCACTGGCACAAAACGCCATGGAAATTAAAAAAGTCGGAATAGAACTATATAAACGTTTGAATACAATATCTGATTATGTGACAAAGGTTGGCAGAGGATTGAACACCACTGTGGAAAATTATAACAAGATGGTAAGTTCAATGGAATCCAGGCTATTACCCAGTACAAAAAGATTAATGGAGTTAAAAGTAGCAAATAATGAAGACCTTATTGAACTTGAACCGGTATCGGGAACTATCCGCGAACTTACCGCCAGCGAATTGATAGTTGGCAATGATGAAGATAACGTGTAAAATCGCATTGCAAAACAAAAATGAGGTAATAACAATGACACAATTTGAAAATGTAACAGTAGTAAAAAATGCCAACGTATATTTCGATGGCACAGTAACCAGCCGAACTGTAATTTTTGCCAACGGCGAAAAGAAAACACTGGGTATTATGATGCCCGGCGACTATGTGTTTGGCACAGCGGAGAAAGAGATTATGGAAATATTGGCCGGTAAATTAGATGTAAATATTGTCGGACAATACGAATGGACATCATACACCGCCGGTGACACCTTTGAAGTACCGGCAAACTCAAAGTTTGAACTCAAAGTCCATGAAATAACCGATTACTGCTGCTCATATATTGGTGAATAGATAGACAAATTAAAAATTAAAAATGCAAAATTAAAAATTGTTTAGGGAGATTGCAATTAATTTTCACAGGCAATTGCAAAACCAAATGTATCCCGGGCATCCTGCCCGGGAATTCGGTAGGGGGATGACTCATCTCCCGCGACAGTATAATTCACAAAAAAGAAGCATAAACGGCGACAGAAATTGTTTGAAAATGTAATACTTTAATTATCATTATAAAAAAACTCTCTGTGAATCTCAGTGTCTCCTCAGTGCATCTCTGTGTCATATAAAAAATAATTTTTATTTCACTCTTCACTCATCAAACTTCACTCTTCTTCCTCCGGTACTTCATGGGAATTGGGGATGGTGTTTAGTTGCCATTGCCCGGTGCGGCCCAGTTGTATGCCATTATTTAACCATGCTGAGATATCTTCTGTTATTGCGCCATGGCCGGGATAAACATGGGTTATGGGGAATTTTTGTAATTTTTGAAGGCTGGCAACCAAAGATTCTGCCGAGAAGTCGACACCTGCCCAACCTGCCCTACTGCCAGACATAAGCATATCACCTGTGAAAGCGATAATATTGTCATTGTCGTGTAATAGATACGACATACACCCAGGGGTATGACCGGGGGTTGCAACGCATGTTATACACAATGACGCTATATTAAGAATTTGCTCATCAGCCAAAATATCATCAATAATAATCGGTTTTATTAATTCGGTATGTTCGCACCATATTAACGGCGCGCAATTGCGCATTGCCTCTGCTGTGGGTGCGGATGACATTAACCTTGCCCCGCGTGGTTGCCATTTGTCGGCACCCATAGCATGGTCAGAATGGCAATGGGTAATCAATATTGCACGAACATCACCGGGTGACGCGCCTGCCCGATGCAGACCGGCAATTACTTCTTTGTCAAAATAACCAGAACCTGGATCAACAATAACTACCCCGGACGTACCAAAAATCGCAAATGTCTGGCACTGCATATACCTGCCATGATGAATAATTTTTACATCTGTCATTTTACTGCCTTTATATGAGTAAATTAATATCTGTGTGACTTGTGCTATTAATTATTACATTAACACAAATTTGATTATCCTTTCACAAATACCTGTGATGGTTGCAATGCATATGGTGGTAACCAACCGGTTAAATCACTTAACGGCAGCACTGTTTCATGCAGAATTATGCCATAATTTTCTTTTATCGTAATTCGGCGTTTCTGCATTCGCTGCCACATTTCCGGATAATTATTTTGAATTTTTAATCGTAATTCCTCATTTGCCAGCACCACACCATCCTCCGCATTTATATAACAAAAGGGGCCAACAGAAACAGGAATTATATCCATTTGCAACGCCATGCCAGACTGTAGTATCACCGGATTATTCATTGAAAAAGGCGAATTTATCCATTCATCCAGGTGTAATTGATGCCCGGGATTTACCGCAAATGTATAAAGGTCATTATTCCGGATATTTTCCACAGCATTATAAATTTCACCACCGGTAATACCGATTCGTATAGATTCGTACCATGTGGTTATTACATCAAAGTAATTAACTGCAAAATCCGGATAAAAATTGCGTAATTCGTCAGATAATTCGTCTGCCGTATTCGCCACGCATCCGGCACGGCAGGTAAGTGCTCCTGTTACCCCAAAAGCGATAACGTATGGGTCACCCATGTTAATAATATTGGCTGACGCACTGGATAACCCGCGTTTCGCTTTATTCCCGGCATTAATCATACGATGACAACTCAACGGTAACCCATGCGAATCCAGATATCGTTCTGACTCCCATTCCGGTTTACCCGGGATAATATGAGTAATAGCGTCCAACACGCCGGCAGCAGTGACATTAGCGGCATATTCATACTGTAAAATCTGCGCCGGTTCATTAAATACCCGCAACCCACGTTCCATATCCATAAAAATTGCCGTGGCGTTACGCACCTTGTCATACCCGCAAATATCCTGCAATATCTCCGCAATATATGTCGGCACATCCAACGCATCGGCAGATATATATCTGCCGTCAAAATATTTCCATCCCACCGCCCCTACACGCACTCCCCGGCTTAATCCAAACTCAGTTAAAATTGTCTTTAGTGGACGCGACTTATCTCTGGGTTGTCCCAACAGGCTGAAATCCTGAAACAATTCAATATCAATTTCAAGTGCCGGGTCAGGGGTATAACCCATGCATTCGTTACCTACCAGTAACTTTGTACGACCATCGCTACCCAACAAAAGCAAAGCTTCTTCAAAACGCGGGTCAAAACCTGTCAGATAAGCAAGGTTGGCACTATGTTCGCGATCACCATAAATAGCGAGAACGTCAATCCCCTCACGTTGAATCCGCACAGCGGCAGCCCATAAACGCGCGCTGTAAATATCCGATGATAATGGCAAAGGTGGCGGGGGTACTGTTACCACAGGTATCGGTCTTTCATCTAATTTTATATTATTTGACATTACTATTTTCCTTTATATGACTCCACCCTTTGAAGAGAGATGACTATTTAATCAGACTTTTGCTAAACCCAATTATTTCTATTTTTTCTGTAGGGAATGCCGTCCCCGGCATTCCTCTT
>CAZNLA010000004.1:0-41305 GCA_964573385.1 uncultured bacterium | reverse complement strand
AATTTTTAATTTCCAATTTCCAACATGCAATCTTTCTAAACAATTTTTAATTTTTTAATTTTTAAATTCCAACATGCATGGCACCTAACTTACTCATCTTCTCTGGTGTGTGGCAGATGGTGAGTTTAATCTTGGTGGTTTTAATAACAACGATTTTTTCGGCATAAACCATTCCCATGGGCGCACCAGGGTGGTTATGGATATTATCATTATTACTATCGCCCAAACCATTACATGGTTAACACGATTGGGGGAAGTCATACTTTGCCAAAATTCTTGTAAATTAAAATGGTGTGGTTGTTTTACAGAATTGGTTATTTTATTATTAACTGGGGTAGGTGTATCTTTTTTTGTAACAATTTTCTCTGGTTTTACAACTGTTTTTCTTATAATTGGGGTGGCATTTGTCGCTTGTTTCGCGTCAAACAATTTTTCTTGTAAATCATAGGTTGGTTTTAATGCTAAAGCTTTTTCAAAAGCAATAATAGCCTGGTGTGCATCACCACTTTCAAAATATGCCTCACCAATTCTTTCGTATATCGATGCGTGTTCGGTGATGCCATCTTCTTTCAATAATTCCTGATACAATGAGATAGATTTACTGTATAACTGCATTTCACGCATTCGATGTGCCTGTTCCAAACGCGCTTCAACAGAATCAGAAAAGTTGACAATTTTTTCTCCGCATTGCGGACAATTTTCGATTTCTGTATTTATCGCAGTGCCACACTTTACGCAATTCATAATAACCGACACCTCAACATAAATTATATAGTTAATTGTAGCAATGGATATAATTAATGTAAAGGAAATTATCTGTTAAAGTGAAATATTTACAACAGATATTAATATTTATTAAAAATATATACTTCCAAAATTGGTCACCGTTTGGAACAGGGTCGCAGCCCGGCTCCCCTTAGCAGTGACTTTATCTGTAAAACAAGGCTGTTGAAGTGGCAAATTGTTTTAAGTTACACAGCTCACAAAACTGTTTTGTGCGTTCTTTTGTGGTAAATTAAAAAAGCTGTAAACATTTTATTATTTATTAAACCACAATTCAATACCAATTTTCACCCCAAGTGTCGAATCATATCAGCACCGGCAATTATTTTTCGACCCCAATACGGAATCGGATTGATTTGTGACACATTGCTATAGACATATAGCCCCTAATGGGGCAATTATATAGAAAAATATTTTATGTATTTAAATTCGGTTAGTTGTCATACAACAAATTAAAATTCAACATTACCGTTAATTATTATTTTTTTTAATAATTTCCTCAATTTACCTATTGTAATGTATTACTATTAGTATTAAAATTATTAAAAAAGATTTATTAAACAGATTTGGAGACTTTAAATGAATGAAATAAAAAATTACCATAAGCAAGGATTTACGCTTATTGAACTACTTGTCGTCATAGCCATAATATCTGTCCTGGCCGCCATCCTGTTCCCGGTTTTCGCACGGGCGCGGGAGAAGGCGCGGCAGGCTACCTGTACCAGCAACCAACGGCAAATAGCGGCGGAGTGCCAGATGTATGCGCAGGACCATGAGGAAACCTTGCCGGCTAGTGCTACGGTGTGGCAGGATATTAAGGTGGATGTGAAAATATTACACTGCCCAACAACGATAAATAATATCAATATCTCATATATATACAACGATAATATTTCTGAAGCTTCGCTGGGTGATGTGACACGAATACCTGACCCAACCAGTACCTTTATGACAGCAGATGGCATCAAAGATAATGTCGAACTCCGGCATTATTTTAATGCAATTTTCAGTTTTATTGATGGTCATGTAGCATCTTTATCACAAATACCAATTGCCCTTGGGACAGAAAAAACAAATCCAATTGACGATGCGGTAATGAAATGGGTACCTTGGGTACCAGCAGGTACTTTTACCATGGGTTCACTTTATGATGTTAGTTGTGGTACTCCGCCAACACAGGAAGTTACATTAACCGGATACTGGATATATAAATATGAGGTGACTGTGGAGCAATACCTTGATTTTTGTAATGTGACTTCGCGTATATTACCACAATTCCCATCTGGATTCAGTTGGGCAGGTAAATCCAATTGGTTTGATCCGACTTTACAAAAACATCCTATTGTTAATGTTTCTTGGGCAGATTGTAATGCCTATGCAAATTGGGCTGGAGTTAATTTGCCAACAGAGGCGCAATGGGAATATGCTGTGCGTGGTCCATTGGAAAATAATTACCCATGGGGTGGTACTGCAACAGTTACGGAGCCAACTAATGGTTGGGACCAGACAAAATGTGCAAATAGTAATAATTCTG
Organism: uncultured bacterium; assembly: GCA_964573385.1. GTDB lineage: Bacteria > Armatimonadota > Hebobacteria > CAIYQO01 > CAIYQO01 > JBAXQQ01. The sequence goes on along the minus strand of CAZNLA010000004.1, from coordinate 38,988 downwards.
CAAATAAGAATATTAGTACGTGGCCAATTGGCAGTTTTTCTTCTGATATAAGTTGGTGCGGAGCGAAAGATATGTCTGGAAGTATAACTGAGTGGTGTGAAGATTGGAATGGTAATTATTCATTGATACCTGTGAATAACCCGATTTCTGGTCCAACCACAGGAAATCTTCATATTTTACGAGGTGGTTCATGGGACTTTATTAAGGGAACTGGTAATCACGGTCGCGGTACATATCGTCAAGGTGGTCAAATAAATAGTGTAGGAGACGATACCTGTGGTTTTCGTTGCGTATCTCCAGGACCGTAACGAAGAGTGAAGAGTGAAGAGTGAAGTAAAAAGTTGAGTGAAGTGAAAAGTTGAGTGAATAACGAAGTAATAGAGATATTAAAGTCGGTGATTCAGTTGCATGGGATAAGCGTAATTGCGGATGCCAGGCGATGCCGTACCTTGCTGTTGCACCATTGTGCCGGTGAATACGGGCATGAGGTGAATCTGTTAATTGTCGCACTTGAGGAAGGGGTGGCGGCTAACCTGAATCACCCACCGACTGGTTTTACCAACCCGAAAATGCTGATTGCACACCTGATAGAGAAGATGATGACGCATAGGCAGATGGATAAAACAACGGCAGATTGGGTGGTGCGGGCATGGTCGGACGCCTTAACCGGGAATGACACTATAAATAAAAAGAGCAAAGATAAATCCGGAAACCGGGTTTTATATATGGTTATAATACTTGTTGTGATGATATTTATTTTAATTTTTTCTATATTTATTAGAGAAAGCAGCAAGGCGACAGTGCCATATAAATATAATAAAGTAATGAAAAAAAATATTAAAGATGGCGCCAGTATGATGTATATACCGGCAGGCGAGTTTATAATGGGGAGCAAGGTAACCGACGAAGCTGCCAGTGATGACGAAAAACCCCAGCATAGTGTGAAAATGGACGGGTATTACATTTATATGACGGAAGTCACAGTGGCACAGTACCGCACATTTTGTCAGGATACCGGACGGGTTATGCCACATGCGCCATCGTGGGGATGGATTGAAACTCACCCGGTGGTAAATGTAACCTGGGATGCCGCCAAGGCGTACGCCGTGTGGGCAAACGCGTCATTACCCACCGAGGCGCAATGGGAAAAAGCAATTCGTGGTGTAGAGGGCCATACATATCCATGGGGAGATGAATGGGATGCCAGGAAATGTTGTAATGTGACCAATGCAAATGGCAAAACCATGCCCTCCGGTAGTTTTATATCCGGGGCAAGCCCGTATGGCGTGATGGATATGGCAGGCAATGTAAGGGAATGGTGCGCGGATTGGTATAGCGCGGATTATTACAATGCCGCACCGATGAATAACCCAACCGGACCACCTGCCGGAACAAAGCATGTATTACGCGGCGGCAGTTGGTCCAGCAGCGACCCCGGCGACTTCCGCGCCGCATCCCGTTTTTTTGGCCCATCAACCTTCAAATTAGAATTTGTAGGTTTCCGTTGCGCAATATGGTCGTCGGAACCGTGAGTTGGCGTTTGTTTTTGTTTTGTTGGTGACACAGAGAATATAATTAAATTAAAAATTAATAATGAAAAATTAAAAATATTTTTTTGATATAATAATGTATTGCGAGCAGGATGCTCGCAATACTCTTGGTACACAGGTTTCTACAATTAGCAATTAGCAATTAGCAATTTACAATTTGCAATTTACAATTTGCATGGTATTACATTTGCTAAAAAAATATCGCCGTTTCCTGTTTTATATAATCAGGACTTTCGCTCACGGTCACTTCGACAAGCTCAGTGACCGGTCGCTGAGCTTGTCGAAGCGACCATTATAAGCATATTTTCTCTTTATCAGCGAAAGTCCTGATAATAATAATTACACTGTCGCGGGAGATGAGGACATCTCCCCAACCTTTGACATATCCGGTGATTGGTAGGGGAATTGTCCCCAATTCCCGCGACGGCGTTATTTGCAGAATATATAGTCGTATTCGGCGACGAGACGGGGTTGATAATTATAATACCACGCAAAAATTTTATGAAAAATTGCCATTATTACACAGAGAGATTTATAGAGGAGTCACGGAGATTCACGGAGAGTAGATTATGTTAATCATGGGGTAAGTTTTATTCAGCAGGTACTGATAACTGAAGATAGAAAGATATAAATAATAATTTCACAATTCCCATGGAGCAATATTATGGTTACCGTGTTGCAAAATAGATATCTTCGCGCTTTGGAAGGTTGGCCGGCGGCTATGCGCGGTAATCTTTATGAGATTCCCGGTGATTTGGCTTCGGCTTGCTATGGTCCCGGCGACCATGGGCATTGGGCATTACAGGCGAATGCCACTGCCGCGTCCGCTTTCGCGGTGTTGTCGGCAGACCCGGCGTGTGATACCGCGCGTGCCGGTATGAGTCGTGATGAAATGCGGTCGTGGGCGTTGCGGCTTATTCATTTTTATCTTGCCAGTCACCACGTTAACGGCGGGGTAACCACTGACGGATTGCCATGGGGACACGCGTGGATTAGTGTGCTTGGGTTGGAAAGGTTGATGCATGGCATTGACGCGTTAGGAGCAAATTTCCCGCAGGAAGAACGGGATTTGCTGAACCGGGTGCTGGTGTCAGAATCTGACTGGTTATTGGATAATTATGAAATTGTTGCTGGTTTGGTGCAAAATAACAAGCCGGAAAGTAATATATGGAATGGCTGTTTGCTGTACCGGACAGCACAAATGGTGGCGGATACCCCCCGGCGCGATGAATATCTGGAAAAAGCGACGCGTTTTCTGCTGAATGGAATATCAACGCCTTCAGACGCGGTAAGCCGGGAGATAATTAACGGTCGCCCTTTAGCCAACTGGCATGTCGGGGCAAACATGTATGGTACGATGGCGTGCAACCACCACGGATATCTGAATGTCGGGTATATGGTTATTTGTCTGTCCAATATCGCCATGTTGCATTTCGCCTGTCGCACACATGGGTGGCAACCACCGGCGGGTTTGTACCACCATGCCCGAGAATTGTGGCAATTGGTGAAGACATGCACCTTTCCGGATGGGCGGTTGTGGCGCATCGGTGGCGATACCCGGGTGCGTTATTGCTATTGTCAGGACTACGCCGTGCCAGCATGGCTATTGGCGCGGGACTTATTTGGCGATGATGACGTTGAAACATACGAAAACGGTTGGCTGGATTTGCTGAAAATTGAAACTGATGTTAACAATGACGGCACATTTCTGTCGACGCGGTTACACCAACTTAAAAAAGCGTCGCCATTGTATTATTTACGGTTAGAAGGTGACCGGGCGGGAACATTGTCGATGGGGGCATACTGGCACAGGTTATCTCTACCGAAATCTGCAGTGAAAGATACCAGTTCTATCCCGGTATTGACGGAATGGTCAGACGAATATCATGGCAGTATGTTGATAAACGGTTCGCGGCGAAAAGCGTCGTGGACATGGGGTGCCGCAAAACCACCCCAGGGGATATCTTTGCCGGCGGATTCCAGCAATATGGCGGAATGGCAGGGGAATTTGGGTGGAAAAGTTATTGGCATGGGTTATATTAATGATGCAGTTTGCCACCCCGACCAAAATGCGACCTTCCCCGGCGGTTTTGCCACCTGTGGACGGGTGACGGTGAACAGCCAACAATTTGTGGCAGAAGGCGAATCACCCCGCAATGTTGCCGATATTGACATCGCCTGTGTTGCCCTGCCGGATGACCGCACTATGGTGGTAATGCAACACGCCAAAACCATAAATCGCGTTTGGTTGCGCGAAGTTAAAGGTTTATTCCTGCAGATTCCCAACGATATATTTAACGGTTTGCAGCGGAATTATTATCATGCTAATGGACAAACCACGTTGCCGGGGTGTCCGGGAAAAGAAGAAAATCTGCCAATCCCCGGTGATTGGCTTAATATAGATGACAAACTTGGCATAATATCTCTATATGGCGAAAAGCTGTGCATTTACCGCCCTGCCGACCGTCAGATAACCATAAAATCATCACCATATCAGCCATACGCCATGATGTGCGGTGGTAATCTGTATGTTGATGAAATCTGCTGTGGTGCCACTGCGGATGCTCGCGGATATGACGCAAATACGGTGTTATTTGATATAGGCACAGTAATAATGGCCGGCGCGAATTCCATGGAAACCGCGGCATTTATGACAGCGCAAAATGGGTGTCAATTACCAGTGATATCACAATGGAACCGCGCGGTTAGCATAATTGGCGCGGACAATTTTATATATCTGGTGATTGCAAACTTCGGGGATATACCAACCACGGAGTCATTTGAAATAACCGGCATTAAACCAGAAATATTAACAGACGGAAATATAGTCGCGCATGAAGATGGTAATTTGACAGTTGAGATACCTGCACGCCGGGTTGTGGTAATAAAAATATAATAAATCAGGACAAGTTTTCAGTTTTCAGACGTGGTCACTTCGACAGGCTCAGCGACCGGTAGAAATTACGGTCGCTTGTCGAAGTGACCATTATAAAAGTTCAGCCTAAAATCCTGACTTTTTTGTACGGATTTGGGTGCTAACGGCATAAAACAGTCAATTCCATAGCCCACGGCAACGTCCTCACCCTTATACACATTTTTTCAGGCAGTTACAAAACATACAAGTCATCTATCATCCCGACTACCCCGGAGTTGTGTAATAAGTTGACAATATAATGTCTGTCAAAATAATCAAATTCTTCATTTTAAGTTCCCCTCCTTGGCAAGGAGGGGTGGCCGAAGGTCGGGGTGGTTTTCGCCTACCACAAATCTGCAACCTGAACTTTTAAAAAAATAGTTATTGTAAAAGCATCTTTAATTTAAAAAAAATAATTGTATTAACAATGATTTTGACTCCGTTAGGAGTCGGATGTTTATAGAAATAGCTTCAAAATAGATATTACGACCCCAGAGTGGGTCGGATGTAAGGTGGCAGCAACGATATATTGATAAATGAAGAATTGGTGGTAATTACATCCGACCCGCGCTGGGGTCGATTTTACTATACGAAATCATGTTCTATAAATATTCGACCCACGCTGGGGTCGTCTGATATTGAACATTCTATTTATGGAATAGTTACCTGACCTTTACTCCGTTAGGAGTCTCACGTCTATAGAAATTATTTCATGAAAGATGACCGACCCCGTCAAGGTGTCGAACTTATATTTTGTATGGATTTGGTTATTTATTTCTTCGCCTATTAATTCCATAGCCCACGGCATCGCCGCTGGGACCTGGTATCATCACAAAGATTACGCTCTGTAAGAGCAATATTCCTAAAAACGAAGGAATTGTGCTCTTACAGAGCGTTGGCTTTATTTATAAACTTACCCAGCGGCGTAGCCCTCACCCTTATACACATCTTTAATATTGAGAAAATAATGTTTAATTCAAGACGACCCCAGCGGGGTCAAATAGTTATAGAATAAGATTTCTACCAAGAAACCCGACCCCAGCGTGGGTCGCATATAACACAGCAGATTGTCGGTAATTATATGCGACCCACGCTGGGGTCGATTAGCTAATATTAATTCAAGTTCTATAAATATCTGACCCCATCCGGGGTCAAAGCTATTTTGATATAAATGTATTTAACAATGACGGCGTTGCCGTGGGCTATTGCATTAACATTAAAATGGAATTAACGAAAAGATATTTAGATTACTATGCAACTGCTCCTGCTATTTACTGGATTTATATTTTCTATCCAATAAATCCAACGATTGTTGTGTGGGATATAATTTATGTTCGTAAATATCAGCATAAATTCGAGGCACTTTTTTGAGCCGAAAATTCATATCGTCAATATCAAAGGTAAGCAAGTCTAAATCTGTAACTTCCAGCCAATCACAGTATTCCTGATATTGCTCTCCTTTTTTCTTTTTAAATGCTTTTGCAATATCTTCAAGTCCGCCCACGCCGCCACAATCTTCGATTATTCCGTATCCTTCTCCTCCAAGAACCCTGGGGAGTTCTTTAACTGGAAGTTCTTTGTCTTCTATGATTTTTTCAAGAACAACTGATACCTGCCAATTATCACCAAAATCATACGTGAAAGTCATTCTATCAGAGGGATAATTAATAACATTCTTCAGTTTGATTTCCACCGCATCCATTATCTTTTCACTTTCTTCTTTCATGTATTCATTTGAGTCTTCGGTAATAATTTCAATGTGCCAATTGTTATCTATTATAGATAACAAGTCGGTCTCTTCCAATACTTTATGAATATTCTTTTTAGAATATCTTTTACGCATTTCCTTATTGAAGTTTTCAACAAACGGAACATCAAAGCAAAACAGATGGCTTGCTTTCATCTCAAACAGGGTCATTAATATATAGCCAAATTTTGCCATAGTAACGTTGTTTGCTACCTGAAAGCGACGCCATATTTTTGGCATATAATCGCTAAGCTCTGCGTAAAACTGGTAAACAGGTTGTGTTGCCATTAGTTATACCTTCTTTTTTTTAATACAGGATTTTTGCTCAAGGTCACTTCGACAAGCTCAGTGACAGGTCGCTGAGCCTGTCGAAGCGACCATTTTTAAGTATATTTCTCTTTCAAAGCGAAAATCCTGTTAATATTTATCATTTGCTTATCTATAAATTACAAGACCATGAATTTATTATACTCACAATCAGGATGCTCGTGATACATTTGGTGTTGTAATTCTTTAAATATTTCATAAACTCATACCAACCCCAAATATTTCTCAAAAAACGCCAGTAATCTTTCGATAATACCTTGTTTTTTTGCAGTCCTGCCGCCATTCGCAAAACGTGATACAGGTGGCATTATTTTATCAATATCTGTACCGGTGGTTTTCATTGCGCCATTGCGGAATGAACCGGTTATGAATTTTCGCGTTTCGACTGGTTTCAGATTTTCTATTTCTATTATTTTTGTCAGGTCGTTCTCTTTCTGCTGTTCAACAAAAGTATGCCAGTCATGATCCACATTGGTTGATGTGTTAATCTGTTCAATAAAACCTTGAATAAGTTCTTTCTTGCTGCGAAGTTCAATACTGGAACCGATAGCCTTGTCAATTGTTATCAGAATATTTTTGTCTGTGCAATTGGATGCATGGTATTTAGCTACCAGCATCAGGATATAATCAATATTTACCTCGATCTGTTTGATAAGTTCAATTTCAAACACCAGGTCATCGTTAATGTTTTCCTTGTCGGCATTTTTACCTTTGGTAAAATCCTGATAAAGGTCGATATAGATGCTTTGATAATCCTGAAAATCACGTATGGTGAGGATTTCATTGCCCGGAAATTCATCAAAGGATATAAGAATATTTTTTAAGCGCAGTATTGCCCCGAATAAGTGGATAAAATCTTTCTGCGCTTCTTCTCCAATAATATTTTCTCCTATCGGATATTTTGATTGCAATAAGCTGATGAGTTCAATATATCCCGGTTTATGCTTTCCAACATCGTCATATCCATTATAATATTCGTTATATGTTTTAAGCAGGACAATGCCGCCTGCCTCTTTATCACCAAATAGAGTAATGGCATCATCTGTTGCCTTTTTAAGATCACGGAAGCATACAATATTTCCGAAGGTTTTAATTGAGTTTAATATCCGGTTAGTACGTGAAAATGCCTGGATAAGCCCATGTTGTTTCAGGTTTTTATCTACCCATAGGGTATTCAGCGTTGTCGCGTCAAAACCGGTCAGAAACATGTTGACCACAATAAGCAAATCAACTTCCCGGTTTTTCACGCGCAAAGATACGTCTTTGTAATAGTTCTGGAATTTATCTGCCGAGGTGTCGTAATTTACACTGAATGTTTTATTGTAGTCGCTAATTGCCGAATCAAGGAAATCCCGCGAGGTTTTATCCAGCTTATCTGTTTCAAAACCTTCATCCGGGAATAGATCTTCCGGGTCGTCTTCATTTACGCTGAAACTGAAAATAGTCGCAATTTTAAGGTTGCTGTTACTTTCTGTGATTTGCCGTTTGAACTCGGTATAATATTTCATTGCCACCGGGATAGACGCGACAGCAAAGATGGAATTGAATCCGTTTATCTTCCTGCTTTCTTTCTTTTCTATCTCTACATTATATTTAGAACCCGCCATATCTTTGATATTAGTTGTTACTCTGTGGTCAAAATATGACCGGTTTTGATTTCTGTATGTTTTCTGGTTGAAATGTTCCAGAATATATTTTGTAATCTCGCTGATACGTTCCGGCGCGGACATTGCCTTTTCGGTATCTATCGCGCGAACCTGGGTATCATTTACTTCATTTTTCATCTTTACCGTGTTTATGAAATCAATACGAAAGGGCAAGACATTGTTATCATTAATGGCATCTACAATGGTGTATGTATGCAGTTTGTCCCCGAACGCCTGTGGGGTTGTGCGAAGGAGTGGGTTGCCGCCGCTGACAGCATTCATAGCAAAAATCGGCGTTCCGGTAAAACCGAAGATGTGGTAGTTTTTAAAGATACCGACTATTTTTTTATGCATATCGCCAAATTGCGAACGATGACATTCATCGAATATCAGCACCATGTGTTGTTTAAACACATCATGACCTTTATTATTGCTGATAAATACATCGAGTTTTTGAATCGTGGTGATAATAATTCTGGCGTCAGGGTTTTCAAGTTGCTGTTGCAATATTTTTGTTGATGTGTTGCTGTTCGCCGCGCCTTTTTCAAAACGGTCATATTCTTTCATCGTCTGGTAATCAAGATCTTTGCGGTCAACAACAAACAGCACTTTATCAATATATGGCAGTGCCGTGGCAAGTTGAGCAGTCTTGAAACTGGTCAGCGTCTTGCCCGAACCTGTGGTATGCCATACATACCCGCCCGCTTCAACTGTGCCGGTCTTTTTATAATTAGTGGAAACAGTTATACGGTTTAATATTCTTTCGGTTGCCGCTATCTGGTATGGACGCATGACCAGTAACATATCTTCTGAAGTAAAGACGCAGTAGCGGGTGAGGATATTCAATATTGTATGTTTGGCAAAAAATGTGCTGGTGAAATCCACCAGGTCAGCAATCACCCTGTTATTCGCGTCCGCCCAATAATTGGTAAACTCAAAACTGTTGCTGGTCTTTTTGCTTTTTCGGCTGCCGCTATCGCCGAACTCCTTAATATGCTGGTTTCGGGTGGTATTCGAGTAATATTTGGTACGCGTCCCGTTAGATATAACAAATATCTGCACGTATTCGTACAGCCCCGACGCCGCCCAAAAAGAATCGCGCTGATAACGTTTTATCTGGTTAAATGCCTCACGGATAGCCACACCCCGGCGTTTTAATTCTATATGCACCAGCGGTAAACCGTTTACAAGAATGGTTACATCATACCGCGTTTCATGATTTCCACCCACTTCTTCCTGCCTGCCGGCAGGCATGGTATATTGGGTTAGCAATTGAAGTCGGTTATTGTGAATATTCTTTTTATCTATCAGGATTATATTTTTGGTGCTGCTGTCGTCACGTTTCAGGTTTTGTACATGGTCATCCTGTATTTTACGGGTTTTCTCGACAATGCCATCGTTGGCGTTGGCGATATTCTGGTTAAAAAATCTATCCCATTCATGGTCAGAAAATTTATATTTGTTTAGCAGTTCAAGCTGTTTACGCAGATTGACGATTATGTCATTTTCTTTCGTCACAAAAATCCGCTCATACCCCTGGGTGGCTAATTGGTTGATAAACGTTTGTTCCAGTGCTGCCTCGCTCTGATAACTCGATTCGCGGACTGTATCCGGCACATATTCGGCAACAACAGTAGCCTCATTTGTTTCAACGATAATATTATAGAAACTCATTATGCTTTCTCTCTACTTGCCTGACGGCAGTCAGGAAAGGTTAACAGTTTATCCCGGTAATATTCATACTGCTGTTTGCGCGCCGCAATTTCTGCAGGCAAACCTGTGGCAATGTCATTTACAAGGATATCAAAACGGTCAAGAATGGCGACAATGCGTTCTTGTTCGGGAAGGGGTGGTACGGGGATTTTGATTTTGTTTAGCACTGTTTGGGTTAAACTCGGAACTCCACCTGCTGTATTGTATTGTTCAAGATGTTCTTTTTGTAAGAAGTAAAACACGTATTTAGGAATAGTTATTTTGTTATTTATCTCTGTGTAAAATAATGTATCAACCGTCCAAAACGGTATGTCTACGAAATAAAGTTTATCTATTGATCCTTTTCGTGGTATCAATACAGAAGGTTTATCATAAGCAATAGTATCAACATATGTCATAATACCACCTGAACCATAAACAGGAATATCTCCCGAATTAAATGCTTTATAATCTTTTCCATTCTTAATTTTAAGTACATCCCCCAACGTCTTCCATTCCACATCATCACCAAAAGTCAGCAGACTATCTCTATAATATTCATATTGTTGTTTTCTGGCTGTAAGCTCCGCTGTAAGCTCCGCTGTAAGCTCCGCTGTAAGCTCCGTGAAATTGTCCAGTATCCGGACAATTTCACGTTGGATTGGTAGGGGTGGGATGGGGATTTTTATTTTTGATAAATTGTTTGCAGAAACATCAATAACCTTTGTTCCATTGGCATATTTTCTTTTTTGTTCAAAAAACATTGATGTCTGAGTAAAGTAAGTTAAATACTTTGCATTTTGAGTATGCTTAATAATAGTTGCATGACCACCGGTTACTATTTCAACGTCCCCAAGCCAAACAACTGCTTTACAAACATCCTCTAAATTCTCACTTGTGTTTGTAATGATAATGTCATTTTTATTTACCTTCTTTAATTTACTTGCAGTCTCATTGGACACATATGATTTTGTTATATTGGTAAAAGCACCATAATATGTGTAGATTTGTCCATAATGTATGCACCCAACTCCACTCTCGGTAAAATCATTTTTTGGCAAACCATTACCACGAACAAGTGTTGCAATCTCTCCCAACGTCTTCCACTCTACTCCGTCCGGACATAATTCAGCAATTAATTCTTCCAATTTACTCATTCTTTCGTCCCTTCGTCCTTTTGCGTTAACTGTTTTACCGCACGGTCAAAATCCGATGTTATTTTCTGGGTTTTGTTAAATTCATCATATTCTGTACCTGCTTTATCGAGTGCCATTTGCTTTGATATTTTACCTTTATCAGGCAGTATTTTATATTTTCTAAATGTTAAGAACTCATTGATGCTTGAGGAAAACTGCTCCATTGTAAAACTGTTCTCCCGTTCTATAAGATCTTCAATATAGTCAAAATAGCCAGTTACTGTTCTTTCAAGTCGCTTAATTTCTTGTTCATTTAGATAATTCTTAGCAACCGAGACATCTGATTTTAAAATACGGCCATCCGGTGCGTTCTTCCATGTTGTAAGCCCCATATTTTCTTTTTGATGGTCGGATTTTGAAAAGATGATTTCTGCAGCCGTTTGACCTGTGATGGCATAATGGAATTTATTCTGTACCATGGCATAGAACTCATGGGTCACCTCAGAATCTCTGTCGTAATCGATGCTGCACTCGGCGAAAATATCTGTAATCTGCTGCCACATGCGGCGCTCGCTGGCACGAATAGATCTGACGCGTTCTAATAATTCTTTGAAATAATCTTTTCCAAATGCTGTTTTGCTTTGCTTTAAGCGCTCATCATCCATAGCAAAGCCTTTGGTCATGTATTCTTTTAAAATGCCCGTCGCCCAAATTCGAAAATTTGTAGCACGTCTTGAATTAACACGGTAACCTACCGAGATGATAGCATCAAGGTTATAATAATTTGTCTCTTTTGTTTGTGTCTTTTCAGGTATTGCACCGTGAAGAGTGGTTCTTTCCATTTTGGAAATAACCACTGATTCATTTAACTCACCCTCTTCAAATATATTTTTCAAATGTTTGTTGATGGCAGGTGTTTGCACACCAAAAAGTTCAGCCATTCCTTTTTGGGTAAGCCAAATTGTTTCGTCTTTAACAATTGCATCAACAGATACGTTTTCATCAGCAGATCGGTAGACTAAGAATTGAAATTCATTACTCATTCGCTATCACCCTCTAATCTTTTATTCAACCATTCTCTTCCAGAACCAGATTTGAGATACTTTTCTCTTGAAACAGCATCTTTTTGATTTGCATATTCTTCAAAATAAACTAACCCGATTGGTTTATGTCGTTTTGTATGCGTTGCCCCTGTTCCTGTTAAATGCTGATGATACCTACGTTCTATATTATCTGTAAACCCTTTATACATACTACCGTCATTGCAAAGAATAACATAAACATACCATTTACCATTTTCACACTGTGGGATATTTTGAATAATACTCATTATTTACACCTCCTGCCTGCCGGCAGGCAGGTCAATTTCCGCAATAATTTTATCGATTTCATCACGCAAAATTTGTTCTCTTGCAACAATTTCTTCTATTTTTGAGTTGAGGACGGCAATATCAATAACTTCCCTTGTATCCTCCTGCACCACATAGGTAGAAACAGAAAGGTTATAATCCTGCTTTTCAATTTCGTCTTTATCAGCAAGATAGGTGAAATAATCCTCATTTTCGCGGCTTTTAAAGGCGTCAACAATTCTTGCGATATTATCATCTTCCAGTTTGTTGCTGTTGGTGACTTTTTTACATTCGCGGGAAGCGTCAATAAATAAGGTTTTGTTTTCGCTTTTTGACTTTTTCAGCACCATTATACAGGTCGCGATACTTGTGCCAAAAAACAGATTGTCGGGCAGTTGAATGATGCAGTCAATGTAGTTATTATCAATAAGATATTTCCTGATTTTTTGTTCCGCGCCGCTGCGATACATAACACCGGGGAAACAAACAATTGCCGCCGTGCCATTGGTGGCAAGCCAGGTAAGGCTGTGCATAATAAATGCAAGGTCGGCTTTTGATTTTGGCGCAAGCACGCCCGCAGGGGAAAAACGCGGGTCATTTATTAGCAGCGGGTTTGCGTCACCTTCCCAGTTAATTGAATAAGGCGGATTTGAAACGATGGCTTCAAAAGGCTCATCATCCCAATGTATGGGGTCAATCAGCGTATCGCCATGGCCAATATCAAAATTATCAAAATCAATATCATGAAGGAACATATTGATGCGGCAAAGGTTGTAGGTAGTGATATTGATTTCCTGCCCGTAAAAGCCCTGATGCACATTTTCTTTGCCCAGTATCTTAGCAAATTTTAATAACAGAGAACCAGAACCGCAGGCAGGGTCATAAACCTTGTTAACCTCTGTTTTGCCGACCAAAGTAAGGCGGGTTAACAGTTCTGACACCTCTTGCGGTGTAAAAAACTCGCCGCCGCTTTTGCCGGCACCGGATGCATACATCCCCATTAAAAACTCATAGGCATCGCCAAAGGCATCAATGGTATTATCTTTATAATCACCCAGTTTCATCTGGCTGACACCATTTAACAACTTTACAAGTGTCTGGTTGCGTTTCGCAACCGTGCCGCCCAATTTATTGCTGTTTACATCAATATCATCAAATAAACCTTTAAAATTATCCTCACTGTTACTGCCCTGCGCTGATGATTCTATATCTTTAAAGATTTTTTCCAGGGTTTCATTCAGGTTTTCATCTTTATCGGCAGTACGTTGTATATTCACAAAAAGTTCACTTGGTAAGATAAAAAAGCCTTTGGTCTTTACCAAATCTTCTTGTGCTTGTTCCGCCTCCTGGTCAGACAAACGGGCATAATCAAATTCTGTGTTCCCGGCTTCCAGTTCTCCGGCCTTAATATAACCGGCAAGATTCTCTGATATGTAACGGTAAAAAAGTATCCCTAAAACATAATGCTTAAAATCCCAACCGTCCACACTCCCCCGCAAATCATTTGCTATACCCCATATTGTACGGTGCAGTTCCGCACGCTCTTGTTCTTTTCTATTATCAGCCATTATTGACTCTCCGTTTAACTTTATTCTCATTAGGATTATACACAAATATTATATTATCATCAAGAAGATTTCAAATTAAATCATACAGAAAAGAGTCAGGTTTTTAGATATTTTTATGGAATTGTTGTTTATATTTTGCAGAAATATTCATAAATTAATTACAATCCAACACCAGATGGGTGAAATATTAATAGATAATAATTCATCACCTATTTTCGACCCCAGCGCGGGTCGCATATAACATAGCAGATTGGTGGTAATTATATGCGACCCGCGCTGGGGTCGGTTTTACTATACGAAATTATGTTCTATAAATATTCGACCCCGCTGGGGTCATCTGATATTGAACATTCTATTTGGTTCAGGCAATTGCAAAACCTGTCTGAATTGTAGGGAATGCCGTCCCCGGCATTCCGAAAATACAGAGTTTCTATCTCAAAGAGGAATGCCGGGGACGGCATTCCGTACAGAAAAAATAGGTATAATTGGGTTTTGCAAAAGCCTGTGGTTATTCACGCATTTATTTAAATTTACTCCAGAATAAATTCTCCCCATTGTCCGGGTTGCATTTTCAGTTCTTCTACTTCGTCTGCTACTATTCCGGCGGCCTGGTTGCTCCAGTATATTCTCTGGTTGGTGTCTTTGCCTTCCGGGTCGCTGAATGTTGCGCCGACATCGCCGGTTAATTTGAGTACGGGTTTAATAGTTATTCCGAGTTGTTGCATTGGAATAGCCACTTCAACGATGTAGGATTTGCCTGGTTGGATTTTTGTTTCTATCTTTACATTATCAAGAATTTTCACAAATTCCATAATGTATCCGTTGCGCCATACGCCGGAGTAGAAGGTTTTTGGTGCTTTTTCATCGAATACTTTTCGGTATATTACCGCGGTGTTTTTGCCCTGTAATTGCCCGATAGAGATTCGCAGGTCACCGCTTACCGCATCCCGGCGTTTTTTGTCGGCGTCAGGATTAATGCCAATCTGGAAATCAACGGTGTCGCCGCAGGCATACATGTTATCAAAACCGGTTGCACCATTTACCCATGGAGTTTTATCATTAACACGCCATGCTGCATAGATTTTTTCGTTGTCGTGTGCAAGCCATGTGTTTATTGAGGCGTTATCAGGGCCATATGACATTGTCCGGTTGCCAAAATCTTTATCCGGGTTGCCGGTGAAATTAACGGTTTGATTTTTAATGCTGACGCTTTTTGTTGAATCAGATACACTGAGATATTTAATTTTAAAATCCTGTGCTTTTATCGTATCTTCCACAGATATTTTGATATTTCCGGAACCTGCGATTTTAACAGTTTCCAGGCCATTCACTTTACAATTGATAAAAGCGGTTTTGCCGGCCTGTACATACAGGTTGCCATCATCGGCTTTCATAATTGAACCGCCAAAATCTTCTGCTCCCATGCCTGGTGGTACACAATTCATATTTGCGCCTGGTACTGCTTCGTCCGGCCATTTTATTTTCATCGGGTCACCTTCAAACAATGAGCTTACATAATATCCGCTTTCAGACAGAATGTGCCATTCGCCTTTGTCAGTACCGATAACGAATATATTCCCCAGTGGTTCCTGCATTTTGGCTGTTCCGACGATATCGTATGCGCCGCGGATTAAACCTGTTTTTGCCGGTGGCGCAAGGTGACCGCCGTGAACACCGACATAATTATTGGGATAAGCGAATATTTTTTTACCGGTTTTAATGTTATAACAGGGGAAATCGCTGTGTTCTGTGCCGTAATGCCCGTTGTAGATAACAAAAATGCCGTCTTCGGAAACCAGATCTTTCTGGGCGCCCATACCGCCACGGGTATTAAAATCTTCCGGTAATGGCAATGCTGTCGCTTTTGTCAGGTCGTATTCCGGCGCGCCACATGCTGTCCAACCGGTTACATTGATATTATATTTACCACCGGAGAAGTACATGCTTTGATTAAAATAGAGATACCAACCGTCAATCCATCCGCCTAAATCAAGTTCGTATTTTTTAATTTCTTCCGGTTGCTGTTGCTGGTCGTCATTGGCGTCGGACCAGACATTAATATGTTTGGGTGGAAAGTTCTGTGTTTCTTCGTCTGTCCATATCGTAGTTCTTATTTTCCATTTACCTGCGGATATTCTTTCAAAGATATTTACCGGGTAATGTGGTGCCCAACCGCCACCGACGGCAGCATAAACGCGGTTATCTTTGCCTTTGCCGAATCTGGCGTTTGCCCATCTTCCCCGATAAATTACTGCAACACAATCGGCTTTGCCGGTTTCTTTGTTTATTTTCCATTCGCACCCATGTCCGATTTCTGTAAGTGGGTCTGTCGGGCAAATCGCACCACCACCCGCGCCGTAATCTGTCGGGCCGAAGAACTCTTTATCAAATGCACCGGTCTGCGCGTTCCATACTGATATTCTTCTGGGCACACTGTCTGCTTCCATTACCCACAATTTGCCGTTGGGGTCAATTTTAACGGAATTTACAAAGCGCATGCCATCTTTTTCCCATAAACCAGTTAATTGACGTCCTTTTTCTTTGCCGATGGCGCGGATAAACTTGCCGGATTTATCATATACAAAAACCTGATTAACCGGTTCTGACATGCCGACAAATATGTTGCTTTCTTTATCAGCAGTAACACATTTCGCGTTTTTAAGGTCAGTAATAATATCAGTTATATTACCGGTATCTGTATTGACGACAGCAATTTTTGAATCCGCGTATAGCAGATATAATTTGCCGTCTGACCCGGTTTTAATATCTGTAGGTTTTTGTATATCAACAATTTTCTGAACTTTTCCGGTTGCCGCGTTCAGGATGAATAAAGCGTTACCGGGTTTGTAAGTTAAAAATAATTTGCCATTTGTTGCTACCAGGCCGTTCAGTGCAGGTTCGTCTTTAGTATCTGCCGGTTTTTTTTCTCCCAGAATCTTAGATAATTCAAGGGTTGCTTCTTCTGTGCCTTCCCAATTTATATATTCACCTTTTTTCGCGTTCAGTCTGTAAAGGGTGTTTCCCTGTCCCCTGTCATAAACATATACAATGCCATTGCTGGCGGTTACAAGGGCAGCACCACCGAAACCACCACGTTTGTGGCGCCATTTTACATTGCCATTAAAGTCTGTGCATACCAGTGCTTTCCCGGCTTCAGATGCACCCCATCCAAGGTAAATACTGTCATTGTCATTATCAACAGTGCATGGGCCACCCATGTCGCCACCCCAGTTACCCTGTGGTGAGTCGTAAGGAGTTTTCCCGCTGTTGCTAGCCCAACCAACAAGTGATAGACCAATGCCTTTATGGCAGATAGCTTCCCATGTATAGTCACCTGCCGGCACTGGTTCACCCGGCTTTTTGTCACTGGGTGTGGTCAGGCCATCCCACAGGATTTCCTGATTACCGCGGGTCATAAATTTCGCATTCAGCAGATTTCTTACCACCCGGCCTTCAGCGTTTTTGATAATCAGTGATACAAAACCGTCGTCTGGCAGATTCAGTTTTATTTTCGCGAAACCTTCCAGTTTGTCATCTTTATAAAGGGCGTTCCAGTTAATTAGCGGCATGCTTTTATCGATATTAATCGGGAAAACACGGGAGTCGGCAAGGCGTAATGAAATGGGTTCGATTTTGCCGGTACCAGAAATTATTGCCTCGCCCCAACGGTCATATGACATAAAAGCAAATACTCGGTCGGGAGTTACTCCGGCGCGGAACAGGTCTTTTGTCGATACACGCATTTTTGATGTGGTGCTGAAGTTCGGTTCGTAAGTCATAATTATGGTATCGCCAACTTTGGGGTTAAAACCATTGGATATAAGTTTCCATGGAATAGATATCTCCTGGATATATCCTTTTTCATTTGGATCTTTTACAAATGCCTGTTGCGCGCCGGATTTTTTAGCGTCTTTTATATTGCCTTCATCAAACCGTTTACCGTATGCTATATCTATAATATCTCTGCCATCTCTGCCATACCATGCGGTGATGTGTGATGTTTTCTGTGTAACAGGGTCATTTCCCCCTGACATTGGTGCGCCGGCAGCGTTTACAATGAATCTTACCTGCAGACAATCGCCGGCAAAACCCATGTCTGAGCCTGCCAAACCGGGATTATTCATTGGTGTTGTATCAACCCAGCGTGAAAGCAGGTAAAGATTATCCGCGTCATACATTGCGCTTTGCCATGACGCAAACTGGTCGCGATAATTTTCAACATCAGAACAAATGAATAAAGAACCGGCAAGATTCCAGTCATTAATTTTTCCGTCAATGACAACCTTACCGGGGGTGGGCAGAATGTTCAACTTGTTATTTTCTGTTTCTGTAGCAGAAACTGTTGCTGGCATTATTGTCAGTGCCAATAGTAGGCTGACAATTAAAAAGAAGTTCAGTCTGGATGCTGAAAAATGAAACGGTAATGGCATAA
Organism: uncultured bacterium; assembly: GCA_964573385.1. GTDB lineage: Bacteria > Armatimonadota > Hebobacteria > CAIYQO01 > CAIYQO01 > JBAXQQ01. The sequence goes on along the minus strand of CAZNLA010000004.1, from coordinate 20,627 downwards.
TGTTGCTCCCCAAAATAGATAGATTCTGATTAGCTGATTAAACGGATTAGCGAAATAAAACCGGTTTAATTAGCTGATACATAATAAAGAAACAGTTAATGGTAAAAAGTTTCCCGATGATGATATTATACAGGAAATAGTGGTAACTTATCACATATCCGCATATTCCCTTCATTATCTTAAAAAATGTATAATTTGATGGGGTAGATATTTTATGAGGGTCACTTCGACAGGCTCAGTGACCATTCTTAAAACTGAAAACGTATTCAATTTATATGGGTTAGGGTGTTAGTAACCAGATCCGTAAAAAAGTCAGGATTTGAAAAATTAGCATTCTTATAAACAAACTCCCCCTGTCACTGCGGTGACATCCCCCTCGAGGAGGGGGACATGGAAAGCCTTCCTTTTGAGGGAGGTGGCACGAAGTGAAGGGTGTAAAGCGCATGACCACATCTGAAAACTGAAAACTTTTTCCTATTTATTTTTATAAGGACTAAGCAACTGGTCACTGATATTTTCGGGGTGACCATGTGCGAAAGTCCTGTTATAATTTAATCGGCAACAATATCTTTCAACAGTGTAATCCTGTTTCACTTAAAAGGAATATTATTATGTCAAATTGGCAAAATTATTATAACTTCAATGATGCTGACCGTGAAATATCTTTCCACAGGTCTGATACGCCGACACCATGGATGAACTATTTATCCAATGGCAATTTTCACGTAATGATTAGTCAGGCGGGTGGGGGTATGGTATGGTATCGGTCACCACAGATTTGGCGCATTACCCGGTATCGGTTTTATAATTTGCCGATGGATCGTCCTGGGCCTTACCTGTATATTCGCGATGCTGATAATGGTGAGTATTGGTCGGTTAATGGTGAACCATGTGCCAAAAAACCGAAAAAATGGTCATCCGCGCATGGGATGGGATATTCGCGGTTTAATTGCGAGGAAAATGGAATTATTACATCCGCAACATATTTTGTTCCACCGGATGAGGATGTGTTGATAAAACGGGTGAAAGTAACCAATAACAGCGAAAACACGCGACGGATTGATTTGATTGCCTATGTAGAGTTTAGCTTGATGGAATACCTGCGGGAAGTACAGTGGCAGTGTTACATGAAACATCAAATTTCCGCGACTTACCAGCAGGATTTTGATGGCATATTATATCATTACGGCATGATTCAACAGATGAAACCGACTGAAACACCGGAGATATATTTTGCCGCCGACCGTCCCTTAACATCCTGGGATGGGAATCGTGATGTATTTATCGGTTCGTACAGGTCAGAATCAAACCCGATTGGGTTGGAGACTGGTTGTCAGAAGTCCGACCTGGTGGGTGGTGACGCGTGTGGTGCATTGCAATGCTCGTTGGAATTGGCACCTGGTGAGACACAGGAAGTATCATTTTTTCTGGGGGCGGTTAAAACAGAAGTCGGGGTATCATGTGCCGCCCATAAAGCTATTAAAATTGGCGCACAGGCAATAAAAGAGAAGTTGCAGGCATTGCGATCGCCGGGGATGGTTGAGTCGCATTGGCAAGCTTTGAAAAGTTATTGGGATAGTCGTTTGGATATCTGCCAGGTACAGTTGCCGGATACTGACGCGCAACGGCAGATAAATGTATGGAATCCATACCAGGCAGAACGTAATTTCCTTTTTTCACGCAGTATATCTTACTATGCCCTCGGTTTTCGCGGGGTAGGGTTCCGAGATACCGCACAGGATATTCTGGCGACAATCAGTCTTGATTTAACATCTACCCGCAGCAAGATTCATGAATTGCTGGGACAACAATATAATGACGGTCATTGCAATCATATGTGTTTCCCGGTGGAAGGGATGGAACCGTTAAACAAAGAACATTCTGACGACCATTTGTGGCCTATTCTGACAGTATGGAGTTGGATAGCGGAAAGCGGTGACAGCAGTATATTAAATGATGTTGTCGATTATTTTGACGGTGGTAACGGTACTGTTTATGACCATTTATGCCGAAGTTTTGAGTTTACCCGCGCGCGAATGGGAGAAAATGGTTTGCCATTGATGCTGGCATCTGACTGGAATGATTCTATGTGGAAGGTGTGTCAAAAAGGCAAAGGCGAAAGTTTTTGGACAGCGATGCAATTGGGGTTGGTATTGCCGCAATTAGCTGAATTAGCACGGATACAGGATGATGAAGATATCGCCGGTTTGGCAGAGAAATTTGTATCAAACCTGACCGATGTAGTGAACGAAATAGGGTGGGACGGCGCATGGTTTAAAAGAGCGATAATGGATGATGGCACTGTATTGGGTACACATACCGCGCCACAGGCACAGATATTTTTAAACAGCCAGAGTTGGTCTGTAATGGCAGATATGGGCACCCCCGAACAACAACGCCGGGCGATGGACAGCGTAGCGGAATTGCTGGATACGCCACTGGGGATAAAAAAGGTGCATCCGGCAGTGACTGATTACCCCAGTGCGGATGACCCGCTTTTTTCGTACCATCCGGGAATGGGGGAGAATGCCGCCATATTTTGCCACGCCAACACATGGGCAGTTATTGCGGAATGCATGTTAAACCGTCCGGAAAAAGCATGGAAATATTACCACCAGATGATACCGCACATTGCCATGCAAACAGCAGGTATGGAAAGATACATGGGTGAACCTTATGTATACGCCAGCAACCTTTTCGGGCCTGATGCCGACCGGTTTGGATTGGCAAATGTCACGTGGTTAACCGGCACTGCCGCCTGGATGTATATCGCGGCGACACAATATATTCTGGGAATAAAACCGGAAATCGCGGGATTAAGAATAACCCCCTGTATACCTGCAACATGGCCGGGCTTTAAGGCAACCCGAATATTCAGAGGATGTAAGTATGATATTGTGGTGGAACAAACCGGCAAAGAAACGGTGGAGATAGAAGTTGATGGTAAAATAATAGAGGGTAATTTGATAATACCAGTTGCCGGTAAAAAATATTGCAAGGTTGTGGTTAGGATATAGCAAGTAAAATGTCATGACAAGATATTAACCACGAAATACACAAAAGGCACGAAAAGGATAATCGTTCAAAATTAATGCTTTATTTATATGGGTAATTGCAAAACCAATATATATCTATTTTTTCTGTAGGGAATGCCGTCCGTGGCATTCCCTACCATTCAGATAGGTTTTGCAAAATCCTCTATAATCACAATGTTTTCGTGTTCTTTGCGTTCTTTTGTGGTAAATATTAGGTTGCCTGTATTTTGTAACTGCAATCCAGTATATAACCTTACCTCAAAAATTCACTAATGTGGCATATCCAACCGTGGTATTGCCGGATTTTTTTAATATAATTGTCTGGACCGATAAAATTTTTCCCCTTCACCCTTCTATTGACATCCACACCCTTTAGTGTTACTATTTTTAAAATCGTAACACTAAAGGGTGTGGTATGGCTAATGTTGAGCGGTTCGGGGTTTCTATGGAACCTGAATTATTGGCACAGTTTGATGAATTAATTACCAATCGGGGTTATTCCTCGCGGTCGGAAGCTATTCGTGATTTGGTGCGGCAGGAACTTGTCGCCAAAGAATGGGCAGACCCGGAAGCCGATGTTGTGGGTGCGGTAACAATAGTATATGAACACCATACCCATGAATTATCCCATGTATTGGCGGAATTACAGCATAGCAGTCATGACTGTATAATCTGCAGCACCCATATCCACATGGATGCCCATAACTGTCTGGAAGTAATTATCGTTCGCGGTAAAAGTGCCAGAGTAACAGAAATCGCAAACACTCTTATCAGTACCCGTGGGGTAAAACATGGTAAATTAGTTAGCACCACAACTGGCCATCACGAATAAAATTTATTTCAAAAGAGAAAATCAATGAAAATCACAATGTTTATCGCTGTAATCGCAGTAATGATTGCATCAACGATACCAAGTTTCGCTTGTTACTGCGGATTGGTACTCATTCCGACTGCAGATACCGTAGGCGCAAAGCAATACGGTATCGAATTTCAGACTGATGGTTCGATGACACAACTAAAAGCCGATGCCTTCATCCTGAACACTGAATATGGCATTACTGACAATGTCGAAGCAGGTATCGATTACGATTTTAGCAGTGGGGTTGATTCGCGCGTCTTGTTTAACGCCAAATATTGCTTCCTTAAAAGTGCTGATGAAAAACAGGCAATCGCCATTGGCATATGCAATCTCACCAGCAAAAATAAATCGAATCCATATCTTATTGGCACAAAGGATTTTAAAATTCTGCGCGGACATGTTGGTTTAATGGAGATTGATGAGAAAACGCGATATTTTGTCGGTATTGACCATGATATTAATGACAAATGTAGTGTAATGACTGATTACACATCTGGTAATGATAATTATTCATCAATCGGTACGAATTATCAAATTACTGATAAATTCGGCGTGCTTGCTGGTATACAATTGCCTAACAATGGTGGTGAAACATTATTCACACTACACCTGTGCCTTTCAGGTAGATTAACGAAATAAAGAAGGACTATCATGCATATTCCTGACGGATATCTGGGACCGCAAACTTATGTACCATTGTATGCAATAATGGTTATGATGTGGTCTGTAGGTATAAGAAAGTTAAAGAAAAGTTTACAGATGAAACAGGTCCCCATGCTGGCATTGGGGGCGGCTTTCAGTTTTGTAATAATGATGTTCAATGTACCCATACCCGGTGGCACCACCGGACATGCTGTTGGTGCGGTATTAGTGGCAATACTACTTGGCCCGTGGGCGGCAATGGTCGCGGTTTCACTGGCTTTAATTATCCAGGCGATACTATTTGGTGATGGTGGTATAACAGCAATTGGGGCAAACTGTTTTAACATGGCGGTGGTGATGCCATTTGTTGGATGGTGGGTATATAAAATAATTTCCGGGTCATCACCGGTTAAATCACCACGTCATTGGGTCGGTGCCGGGGTGGCAGGATATTTGGGATTAGTTATTGCTGCTGTCACAACCGGTATTCAATTCGGCATTCAACCTGCATTATCGCATGATTCAACCGGACGCGCGTTACATTCGCCATTCGGGTTAGAAATCGCGGTATCTGTAATGGCAATTGAACATTTGTTAGTATTTGGCTTTATAGAAGCCATTGTTACCGGTTGGGCAATCGCGTATTTCCAAAAAACCGCGCCTTATTTATTGGATTCATCAATAAATAGATCCCTGAATAAAAAGAGAATATTATTAATTCCACGAATCGCAATATTTCTGGGGATTTTGGTGTTGTTGTCTCCACTGGGTATCTATTTGCCACAGAAGTTTAACGCCGGTACTGCATGGGGAGAGTGGGGGAGTAAGGAAATAAAAGAAGAGATTGCCAGAGAAAATGGCGGCGAGGGGTATGTTCCACAGGGCATAAAAATGGCGGAAGAAAAAGGTTGGAAAGCGCCGTTTGCGGATTACAACCTGCCCGGGCAAAATGACGCGCCTTTTTCCAAACTGATGTCGATTTATATATTAATGGGTGCAATAGGGGTAATAATATCCGGATTTATTGTAATGTTTGGTAAACAAATTTTCGCGAAAAAGGAAGATGATGATAATCCCCACCTGGATGCTTAACCGGGTATCCGAAGATTTGAATATTCCAGTGAAAAGAACGGGAAAAAGCAATCCATTGCGTAAATCGATTGCCGGTTTGTCGCAGATATTAGCGGAAATCTTAAACAATGAAGAAATTGCCGGTAGAAACGGATTTTTGCAGATGGTGGACCCGCGGGCTAAAATTATCGGGATATTTTTATTGATTATAATTGTAACCTGTCTTCATAATATTTCATCTCTGGTTATCGCTTTTGTAATATCTTTATTAATGGCCATTTCTTCCCGCATACCAGCACAGCGATTATGGCGCGCATGGATTGCCGTTCCGCTATTTTCCGCGGCAATTATCATGCCTGCCGTGCTTAATATAATTACCCCGGGCAATACGGTTTTTGTCTTATGGCATTTCTCTGCCGGTCATTTTGGGAGTTATCAACTGCCACCTATGTTAACTATTACAGATGCAGGTATTTATGTGGCGATCAGATTTATTCTTCGCATATCGGTTTGTGTCATTCTGGCATTATTACTGACTGTTACAACAGTGCCTAATCGTCTTTTTCGCAGTTTGCGTATATTAGGCATTCCGAAAATATTTATTATGTTGCTGGGCATGTTGCAACGATATCTAACTGTTTTTATACGGTCTGCCGGGGAAATACATCTGGCTAAGATTAGCCGTTCCATAGTTAATGGTCCATTGCGGCAACAACAGGCATGGGTCGCGGCTGGCATGGGTTCGTTATTTCGTCGTACTCAATCTATGAGTACCGCGGTGTATCTGGCCATGGTTTCCCGTGGATACACCGGAGAGATATATCTGTTAGACCAACCGCGGTGGCAAAGATCAGACTGGGGATTTTTGATGATAATCACTGGTTTTTCCGTAATATTGCTGGTGTTAGGGTGATGAAAGTGTTAATAAAGGTCACATAGATAAACTTGGTGACAATAAAAAGATGAATACAAATATGAATAAAATTTTTGAAATTAATAATATATCTTTTGCATACCCGGGTGAAAAACCGAGTGTTAACGGTGTATCTTTTTCTGTAAGTCAGGGGGAAAGATTAGCGTTGCTGGGTGCAAATGGCAGTGGCAAATCTACTTTGCTGCATTTATTGGATGGTCTTTATTTTCCGGATTCCGGCAGTATAACCGCGTTTGATAATCATTTAACCGAAGATAGTCTGGAACATTCATCTTTTGGGCCAAAATTCCGTGGTAATGTCGGTTTTTTATTTCAGAATTCTGACGCGCAACTGTTTTGTGCCACCGTTGAAGAAGAGATTGCGTTTGCCCCACTACAGTTACAAATGCCAAAAGCGGATATTCTGCAACGAATCGATGATATTCTTAGCCTGTTGGAGATTACCCACCTGCGTGACCGTACCCCGCAGAATTTAAGTGGTGGCGAAAAGAAACGTGTTGCCCTGGCATCATTATTGGTTGTTAATCCGTCAGTATTATTGTTGGATGAACCCACTGCAGGGCTAGACCCGCGCAGTCAGTCGATGTTGTTGGAAATTTTGGAACAGTTAAATGCAGAGGCGGGTATTACATTAATTACTGCCACACATGATTTAACATTATTGCCGCATCTTGCTGACCGCGCATTGGTTTTGGGAGAAGACCATACTCTTAAGGCCGATGGTGATGCGCATGAAATATTACATGACACAGATTTATTATTGTCTGTTAATCTGATACATGCCCATGCTCATCGTCATGGTGATACCATTCACCGACATCCGCATTACCATATTACGGAACATGAGCACGAACATGAACACGAACACGAATGAGATATTATCTCATCCATGCAAAATGCATATAAGGTTCGCAGAATTGAATAATTATCCCAACGGAAATGCTGAAAGCAAGTAATAAACCAATAATGCGAATGGTATCTTTCGTGTTGTTATTTTCTTTTAACAATACCATTAACCCCAGTCCGGCACTGGATGATAACCCGGCGATTACCGCGCCAAATGATATGCCACCTTTCAGGTATATCCCGGTGATTGCCACTGACGCGCCACAATTTGGAATTAACCCTACAAAAGCAGCAACAATCGGTTGCCATATTGAATCTTTAAGTAAAAATTTCCCAAGGTTTGCGCCTTCATTTCCCACCAGATAATTTAAAAGAACAGATATCAGAAAAAGGACAATTACCACCTGTCCGGTATGTTTTAATGGGTGGATTATTAATGTCCGCATTTTATTAACCGCAGGCAAATGATGTCCGCAACAGGCATCAATTTCAACAGGTTCATTCTTTTCATCTTCAACAATTTCCGGCACTTTTTTTTCTTCAATAGCGTGAATATGAATATGTTTACCGGTCGGTCCGATATGACATTTGCAATTTTTGGTGTTATGTACTTTCACTTTTTTGTAAAAAAATGAATCTATGAAATACCCGGCAAATATCGCAATGATAAGTTTTGTTAATAATAATGGGACGATTAACCCGATTCTGGATGGGTTAGCCATGATTACCGGCACTGCTTCGTCTGATGTTGATATTAACACCGCGATTAATGTGCCGGTGGTTATAAATCGACGGGTGTATAGTGCGCTACCCACCACGGAAAATCCGCATTGGGGTATACACCCAAATAATGCCCCCAATAATGGACCTGCTTTACCTGCTTTGCGGATATGTGTCTGAATGGTGTTGCTATATTTTAATTCAAGCCATGCAATAAAAAAGTAAATACCCAGCAGAAATGGTATTAACAACAGAGTATCTTTTAACGCTGTCATAATAATATTTATCATTTTAACCTTCCATTTTTAATACGCAGTCAGGGCAAATACCGAAAATTTCCAAATGATGTCCCTGAATGGTAAATCCTGTTTTTGCTGTTAATAATTTCTCCAACAGTGATATATCACAATCATCAAATTCAACGACAGTATGACAATTGCTGCATATTATTGCGTGTGAATGTCCCGGGCATACAGCAATATAAAATATATTCCCGGTAGCATCGTGAACAGAGTTAAGCAGGCCAAGTTGCAGGAACAATTCAATAGTACGATATACCGTCGCCTGGCCAATTCCCTGCTGTTTTAATGCCAGAACCGCATCATTAATACTGTGCCCCTGCGGATGTCCGGCGAAAAACTGCCATGCTATTTTTCGTGGCCTGGTATAATGCACCCCATGTTGTCGAAAAAGTTCTTCAACATCTACATGGTGTTCATGCTGATAATGCTTGATTGTCATATTGATAAATATTATCAATTTTTGTGTAATTTGTAAATATTTATATGATAACTGATAAATTCAATTACTTTATCTAAATAAAATAAATATGCCAAAAAATAGCTTAAATTTTATAATCTGGGTATAATTTACTTAATGATAACTAATTAAACTCTTTAAGGTGAAATTATCAAAAAAATATTATTTACAGAACTTTCGCTTTTAAAGAGAAAAAAGCATAAAAAGGGTCGCTTGGGCAGGTTCATTAACCGGTCAATGAGTTTGAATAAGTGACCTTAAGCGGAAGTCCTGATTTTAAAAATTAAGGGAAATATTCATTATGATTAATGTCGACGTGGACAGAAAACGCGAAAACAAAATCATCAAATTTTCCAAATTAGGGATGGCATTTGGAATATTCACCTTGTTTATGGGTGTAATGGTTTTACTCGGTTGGATATTTGATATTCAAATACTCAAAAGTGTAATGCCAGGGTTTGTAAGTATGAAGGCCAATACCGCCATCGGTTTCATCCTTTCGGGGATGTCATTGGCGTTGATGGCATGGTCGTCCCCGGCCGCGTCGGTGCGTTGGCTTGCACGGGCAGGCGCGATAGCCGTTGCTTTATTAGGTTTCCTTACTCTGTGCCAATATGGCTTCGGGCTCAACTTCGGTATTGACCAGTTTTTCTTTCATGAACCGTCGGGTACCGTCGGCACATTCTCCCCTGGACGAATGGCTTTCACTACCGCTCTCAATTTTCTTGTATTCGGGTGTGCTTTGCTATTTGCAGATTCTCATCGTGGCATCGTAACCGCACAACGTCTAGTGTTATTTACCGGGTTGATGGGATTATTACCGTGTTTAGGATATTTATACGGCGCCACCGCTCTAATCGGCATAGGCCGATATACCCAAATGGCGATACATACGGCAATGCTCTTTATTGTTTTAAGTGTGGGCATTTTATTGTTGCGACCGATTAACAACCTGATTCTAATGGCATTCAGCAATACTCGTGGTGGTTGGTTGCTCAGACATTTGGCACCGTTCATTATCGGACTGCCAATGATTCTGGGATGGTTGCGGATAGCAGGAGAACGAGCCGATTATTTTGATGGTCCACTTGGCACTGCGCTGATGATGATTATCCTGATGAGCCTACTGTTAGGGATGTTATTATGGACGGCACAAATGTTGAACAAGGATGAAATCGAGTCAAAACACGCCGCTGCCGCATTAATAGAACGCGAAGAACTGTATCATTCGCTCTTTTCAAATATGCTGGACGGTTATGCCTATTGCCGGATGGTATTTGAAGAGGGTAAGCCGCGAGATTTTATCTACCTTGCCGTCAATGAAGCCTTTTCTAAACTGACTGGATTAAAAGATGTTGTCGGGAAAAAGATTTCCGAGGTGATTCCTGGCCATATTGAGACAGACCCGCAGTTATTTGAATTGTATACTCGCGTCGCCATGACCGGACAGTCGGAACAAATAGAAATTTTCACGGAATCCTTGCAGATGTGGTTAATGCTGTCAGTGTATTGTCCTGCTCCTGAACATTTCGTTGCAGTATTTGATGTTATAACTGAACGCAAGCAGGTTGAGATGAAAATAACTGCCTCTGAAATACGCTATCGCCGGCTATTTGAAGCGGCGCATGACGGCATTTTGATTCTTGATGCTGATACGGGGATGGTGGTGGATGTGAATCCCTACATGGTCGAGTTGCTGGGAGTGAGGCGCGAGGTGTTTCTCGGCAAGAAAGTCTGGGAGTTGGGATTTTTAAAAGATCTCGTCAGCAACGAGGCTAACTTTGTGGAATTGCAGGTGAAGCAACATATCCGTTACGAAGACATGGCGTTGGAAGGTTATGATGGCAATCGACACGAGGTAGAGTTCGTCAGCAATGTGTATATGGTGGATGGGAAGAAGGTAATACAGTGCAATATCCGCGATATCTCCGAACGAAAACTGACGGAGATGCTATTGCAAAAGCATACTGATAACCTCTACGCCCGCAATAACGAACTTGAACGTCTCAACCGTCTCGCAGCGGGCCGCGAACTGCGTATAATCAAAATAAAACAAAAGGCCAATGAACTGGCCGCTCAACTCGGTCAACCGTAGCCGTATCCGCTGACTTTTATGGATGCAGCGGCTACGGAAGTCGTTAAGACCATGGCTACACCAGACGAGTCGGATGCAGGAACAGATCTCGCTGACCCTTTGACTGATGAACTCGTGAAAGGACAATTATTATGACTTTACAAACTTCTGCCCTCCCAAAATCGCCGACCGGTATACAAGGCTTGGATCAACTCACGGGGGGTGGTCTGCCCAAGGGGAGACCCACGCTGTTGTGTGGCAGTGCGGGTTGTGGTAAAACCCTTATTGCTATGGAATTTCTTGTACGCGGTGCCACACAATTCGGCGAACCAGGCGTTTTTATGGCATTTGAGGAACGCATCGAGGAACTGGCGCAAAATTTTTCCTCACTCGGTCACGATCTCAACGCGCTGGTTGCGCAAAACAAACTCGCGCTGGATTTCGTCCGGGTAGAACAGAGTGAGATTGAAGAGGCTGGCGAATATGACCTTGAAGGGTTGTTCGTGCGGCTTGGACACGCGATCGACCGGATCGGTGCCAAGCGCGTGGTACTTGACACCATTGAGACGCTTTTCTCCGGGCTGACCAATGCCGCCATCCTGCGTGCCGAATTGCGCCGCCTGTTTCGCTGGCTCAAGGACAAAGGCGTCACCGCCATCATCACAGGCGAGCGCGGCGAAGCCAGTCTGACCCGTTATGGGTTGGAGGAATACGTGGCAGATTGCGTAATTATGCTCGATCACCGCGTTACCGAGAACATGTCCACGCGCCGATTGCGCATCGTCAAGTATCGTGGTTCCAGTCACGGCACAGGCGAGTATCCGTTTCTGATTGATGAGGGCGGTGTCTCCCTGCTGCCGATCACCTCGCTGGGGTTGCAGCACGAGGCCAGCACAGAGCGCGTATCCTCCGGCTTGCCGGGCCTGGATGCGATGATGGGCGGTAAAGGTTACTATCGCGGCAGCAGTGTACTGGTATCAGGCACGGCTGGCTCGGGTAAAACGAGCCTCGCGGCGCATTTCGCCGCAGCGACCGCCGCGCGAGGTGAGCGTTGTCTGTGGTTCGCCTTCGAAGAATCTGCTAATCAGATCACCCGCAATATGCGCTCCATCGGCATCGACCTGATGCGTCCGGTCCAGCAGGATTTACTGCATTTTCACGCGGAACGTCCCACGATGTCTGGTTTGGAAATGCATCTGGTTACTATTCATAAGCTGGCGCAGGAGTTCCAACCGCATGTCGTGATTATTGATCCAATTACTAATTTTACGGCACTTGGAAGCGTATTGGAGATAAAAGCGATGCTGACGCGGTTGATTGACTACTTCAAACAGCAGCAAATCACCGCGCTGTTCACCAGCCTGATATCGGGCGACCGATTCGAGGAATCCCCCGAGATAGGCGTGTCCTCGTTGATGGATACCTGGCTGTTGTTGCGGGATATTGAGTGCGGTGCGGAGAGGAATCGTGTGCTGCACCTGCTGAAGTCGCGCGGCATGCCCCACTCTAACCAGGTGCGTGAGTTCTTGTTGACTGACCGCGGAGTGGAATTGCGTGAAGTGTATCTTGGACAGTCAGGCGCGCTGCTCACCGGCAGCGCTCGCGGTACGTTGGAGGCGCAGGAACAAGCCCAGGCTGTTGTGCGCAAACAGGAAGGTGCTGGTCTAACGCGAGCGTTGGAGCGTAAGCGGGCTGCCCTGGAGGCGCAAATTGCGGCGCTACGGGCCGAGTTTGGCATCGAGGAAACGGAACTGCAACGGGGGATTGCGCAGAGTGAAGCGCGCATCGCCATGCTGGCAGGCGACCGCATCGAAATCGGTCGCCAGCGGCAAAGTGATGCGCCAGCCACGCGGAAAACACGGAAACACAACGGAGGAGATCCATCATGAACCCACAAACCGATGCATCAACAGCTCCTACTCCTTGGGTATTGCGACTCTACGTCGCGGGGCAGACGTCCAAATCCCTTGCGGCGTTCGTCAACCTTAAGCATATCTGTGAGGAATGCCTGCAGGGACAATATGTGATTGAGGTGATAGATCTGCTCGAGACGCCGCAACTGGCTGCGGACGACCAGATTTTAGCCATCCCCACGTTGGTGCGAAAACTTCCTGTTCCTATTCGCAAAATCATTGGCGACCTATCGAACACAGAGCGCGTGTTAGTTGGCCTGGATTTATTGCCGCGAGCAACTGGAGGGAAACATGAAGACTGATTCCAACAGTCAGGACCCGGCGGTTCTATTTGAGCAAGCACTGGCGCAAACTGGCGAAGGTCACTATGTACTGCGCCTGTATCTTACAGGCTATACGCACCGATCAATCAAGGCCATCGAAGCTGTTAAGGCACTGTGTGAACAGCACCTTCAAGACCGCTATGATCTGGAAATAGTGAACCTGTATGAACAACCCGAACAGGCACAAACCGCCCAGATCATCGCCGCGCCCACACTGGTAAAAGAACTTCCGCTCCCGTTGCGGCGGTTAATCGGTGACCTCACCGACACCGACCGGGTGCTGATCGCGTTAGACCTGAAACCCAGGGAGAAGTAACCATGTCGAACGATCTGGACATCACCAATCAATTGCTCCGTGAACTCGACGAGACGCGGTCGCGCCTGGCCGAAGCGGAAGAAACTCTTTACGCCATCCGCAACGGTGAAGTGGATGGTTTGGTGATTGCAGGGTCGGAAGGGACACAGATATTCACGTTGCAAGGCGCACAAGAACCATACCGCCTGTTGATAGAGCATATGAGCGAAGGCGCGATGACACTATCGCTGGATGGAGTCATCCTTTACGCCAATCAGTCGTTTGCGAAAATGCTCCAGCAGCCAATCGGTCGCATCATCGGCGCGTTGTTGCGGGACTTCATTAACCCAGCGGATCAGTTGGCTTTCTCCATTTTGTTCAAGGAAGCTTTGAGCGAGAAGTGCTGGGGAAAAATGTCAGTCCTTGCCGCCGATGGCAGCCTGCTTCCGTTGCGACTGGGGCTGAACCAGTTGCGGTTAGGCACAGAAACTTTGCTGTGTGTTGTAGCGACCGATATCACCATGGAGTTGCAACGAGAAGTAAACACACGCAAGCTGACTGCTGATTTGGAGGCGCAGGTTGCGGAGCGCACTGCTGACCTTGCCAAGTCGCGGCTTGCACTCCTTAACATGATAGAGGAAGAAATCGAAGCACACCGGGCCGCGGAAGCAGCAAATCGAAATCTGATGACGGAAATCACCATTCGCGAAGAGACGCAAGAAGCGCTGCGTCTAATCGCGGAAGAGTTGGAGCGCAGTAACTCGGAGTTAACACGTTTCCTGTATACCGCCTCCCATGATTTGAAGAGTCCGCTTGTGACTATAAATACGTTCCTCGGCTACCTGGCACAGGATATGGTAATCGGTGATACTCAACGGATTACTAAGGATATGGACTTTATGCGAGCCGCTATCGACAAAATGTTACCTTTGTTGGACGACTTGCTGGAGATGGCGCGTGTCGGTCGTGTGATTGGTATGCTGGTTCATGTGACATTTCGCGAGGTTGTAGACGATGCTGTGGCGGCTGTTGCCGGCCGTATTGCCAAAGGAGGTGTAACGATTCATGTGGATGTAAGCGGATTGACGTTCTACGCCGACCGAGTCCGATTGGTGGAGATTTTTCAAAATTTGGTGGACAATGCCTGCAAGTTTATGGGAGACCAACCTGAGCCGCACATCGAGATTGGCATGAAGGTGCATGAAATGGAGACTGTATTCTTTGTCAGTGATAACGGGAAAGGGATTGATCCGCGCTACATCACAAAAGTTTTTGAGTTGTTCGAAAAGCTTGATCAAAACACCGATGGGACAGGCCTGGGACTGACTTTAGTTAAACGAATAGTGGACTTGTTCAACGGACGTATCTGGGTGGAATCCGCCGGTCTCGGGCATGGTGCGTGCTTTTATTTCACGCTGCCGGGAGCAATGAATACACCAGACATAGTCGTTGTCACCGAATGCGATGTGTGAGGAGACCCGTATGACATGCCATAACCAACATAACCCATTCTCCCGCAACCTGACAATTTCAATTGGTCTAGTCGTATTTCTCTCTATAATATTTGTCTGTACCATTTGGGTGGATAGGCAAAAACACTACGCTAATGAACAACTGTATCAATCTCATCTGTTGATGAGTGAGTTACGCCAGTCTTCGGATGATCTGACCAGAATGGTTCGTACCTACGTTGTGACTGGCAATCCCGTTTACAAACAACATTATCAGGACATTCTTGACATCCGTAATGGCAAGAAACCACGTCCTGTGGATGCATGGAGAATCTACTGGGATTTGATATTACCGGATAACCCTACACCGCGCGGCAGCCAGCCTGCTATTGCACTGCTGGACTTGATGCGGCAAAGTGGGTACACACATGAAGAGTTCAACAAACTGGCAGTGGCCGCGGCGAATTCCGATGCATTGACCACTTTGGAATACGAGGCAATGAAACTGGTTGAGACTGGAGGAACGAATGCAAGAGCCAACCAGGTCAGAGCGCGTATGCTGGTTCATGACACCAGGTATCATCAGGCTAAAGCCATGATAATGAAGCCGATTGACGAATGTAGTGTTATGGTTAATCGACGCACTCATTTAGCCGTCCAGACTGCAGAACACGATATTAGGGTATTGAACTATCTGTTTGCCATGGCCAGTTTTGGATTGTTATTCATGCTCTGGCGCACCTATGTCGCATTAATCGACATATTAGGTGGGTCAGTGGAGGTGGTCTCTTCACTGATTACCACTATCGGCAACGTGAATTATTCTACCACCAATTTGGTAACTGTGAATATGGAACACAGCATACGGGGGCAGTTAATAAACATGCACGTCAATCTCCATAATAGCGAGAGAAAGCGGCAACTGGCAGAAGAAGCGATACGGGTCAAAAGCGAAGAATTAGAACGGTTTGTATATACGGTATCGCATGATTTGCGTAGTCCAGTGGTGACATTACAAACATTTCTCGGACATCTTGAAAAAGATATCCAAGCAAATAATGCCAATAGAATGGAAACGGACTTTGAGTTTATGAATGCAGCGGCTAATAAGATGGCGCAGTTACTTGACGAACTCCTCAAATTATCGCGCATTGTGCATCAAATTAACCCAGAGGAAGATGTTTTGCTTCAGGATGTTGTGACGGAAGCCTTGCTCCTTGTGGCCGGGCGTATTGCTCTGTGTGGCGCACAGGTGATAGTTGTGCAGGACCAGGTTATGCTTCATGGTGACCGCGCGCGCTTCGTTGGGTTGTTCCAGAACATGGTGGACAATGCCTGCAAGTTCATGGGTGACCAACTTGCACCGTGCATCGAAATCGGTATGGAGATACGCGACGCGGAAAATGTGTTCTTTGTACGCGACAACGGCGTTGGAATCGACCCGCGCTACCTGACGAAGGTGTTCGGACTGTTCGAAAAACTCGATCCGAAAGCAGAAGGAACCGGCATGGGCCTGACATTGGTCAAACGGATAGTAGAATTGCACAATGGGCGCATCTGGGTGGAATCCATCGGTCTCGGAGAGGGGACATGTTTTTATTTTACTTTGCCGAGGGCAATGCAACAAACAAATGAAGGGGTGAAAGTATGAAAGGCGAACCGATTGTGGTCTTGCTGGTGGAAGATGATGAAGCCCATGCCGAAATTGTGCGACGTAATTTTGTAGACAGCAGGTTGGCTAACCGGTTGATGCACGTCGCTGACGGGCAGGCAGCGCTGGATTACCTGCAACAACAGAATGAATTCAGCAATCAGGATATTTCGCCGCGACCCAACCTCATCCTGTTAGACCTGCGTTTGCCGAAGATAAGTGGACTTGATGTGTTACAGCACATCAAGACCGACTCTAATTTCGCTTCAATTCCGGTGGTGGTCCTGACCACCTCGAGTGCCGAAGAGGATATGGTCAAGGCATATGCCTTACATGCCAACAGTTATTTGGTCAAGCCGGTGGATTTTATGAAGTTTACTGAATTGATGACAACCTTTGGCTTCTATTGGGTGGCCTGGAACCAATATCCGGATTGGGGTGAGTGATGAATATAAGTACGCCTCTTTTGCACATCGTGATAGTGGAAGACAACGTAGCCCACGTCGAGGCCATCCGCCGCGCCTTTGAAGATGACGGGATACCTGTGGATATCCACACTACCGCCACCTTGCGTGAATACCGTGCATATATCGCTGAAAATTCGCCGGATATAGCGTTGATTGACCTTAACCTTCCGGACGGATGTGCTGTGGAAATCCTGTCATATCCGCCGGAAGATGCCCCATTCCCGATTTTGATAATGACTGCGTTCGGCAGTCAATCAGTCGTCGTTAAAGTGATGAAAGCTGGAGCATTGGACTATATCGTCAAATCCCCTGAAGTCTTTACTGCAATACCCCACTCGGTTGAACGCATACTTCGCGAGTGGAAATTACTTATGAAACACCATTCTCAGGAAGCAGAGTTGATAGCAAGGGACAGAAGGTACAGCAAACTTGTTGCAAACATCGGTGATGTGATTGTCATAATCGATCAGGACGGCATTAACCGTTATAAAAGTCCCAATATTGAGAAATTGTTTGGCTGGCGGCCTGAGGAGGTAGTCGGCACTGGCGCATTGGATAACGTGCATCCCGATGACTTAGTCCATGCCCGGAACTTCATTGGCACTCTCCTTTGTGAACCAAATGCGACCGGAAGTACGGAATGCCGTTACCGGTGCAAGGACGGTCAGTATAAATGGATAGAATTTATCGGTGTTAATCTTATTCATGACCCTGATATCCAGGGTCTGCTGGGGAATTATCACGACATCACCGAGCGCAAACAGGCGGAAGTAAAAAAGGCTTCACTGGAAGAACAGATACGCCAACAACAGCGTCTTGAATCAATTGGGCAGTTAGCTGCTGGTGTAGCCCATGACTTTAATAATTTATTGACAGGTATAAATGTATTTACTAAATTTGCATATGACGCTGTTCCTGATGGTTCTGTATCGCGAGATGACCTGGCGGAAGTATTGACACTGGTAAATCGCTCTGCAGATTTAGTAAGGCAATTGCTGGCATTCAGTCGTCGGCAAACCATGCACATGGAAGTAGTTGATGTTAATGAATTAGTAGCAAACTCAACAAAAATGCTGGGACGATTGATTGGAGAAAGTATTGACTTTAAATTTATACCAAAAACTGATGTTGGCACGATAAAGGCAGACCCGGGACAGATAGAACAAGTTCTGGTTAATATTATCATCAACGCCCGCGATGCGATGCCGAATGGCGGGATGTTGACTATTGAGACATCAACTATAAATATAGATGAAGAGTATTCAAGGAGTCATACGGGTATAATTCCGGGATTTTATGTGATGATTGATATTACTGATACCGGGTGTGGAATAGAAGAAACGGTATTAGAACATATTTTTGAACCATTCTTTACAACTAAAGAATTTGGGAAAGGTACCGGATTAGGGTTGGCAACTGCTTATGGCATTATAAAACAGCATGGCGGCAACATTTGGGCATATAGCGAAAAAGATAAAGGTACGATATTTAAAATATGTCTGCCACTTGTTGAAGATGAAATAATTGTAATACCAGTTACTAAGCAGGTAGAGTTATTGACGGGTACAGAAACTATTTTGATTGTTGAAGATGAGGCACTAGTGCGTGGCATTGCAAAACGAATCTTGGAAAAATATGGTTATAAGGTATTAACAGCCGAATTACCTTCAGAAGCAATTACTATATTTGATGAGTTTGGAAACGATATCGTATTAATGCTTACAGATGTTGTAATGCCGGAATGCAGTGGGCCAGAACTGTATGAAACAATACACGAAAAATATCCAAAACTGAAAGTGTTGTTTATGTCAGGTTATCCGGATAATGTAAGTTATCCCGTTAATATGTTAGATCCAAATGCATATTTCATTGCAAAACCTTTTAATTTAGATTCCTTGGGAAAGAAAGTCAGAGAGGTGTTGAATGAAAGAGAAAAATGATGTTGTAATTTTGATTGTTGATGACGATGATAATACAAGATATTTGATTGAGGAAATTTTACATATCGATGGTTATTTGTGTATACAGGCTGACAATGGTACTGAAGCGCTAAAGTTACTAGTGAATCAGGATTTCGATTTAATGATTACTGATATTATGATGCCTGGTATTTCCGGTATAAAATTATTATCAACGGTGCGTAAATTAAAACCGGATATGCCGGTATTAATGTTAACAAGTGTTGATAAAAAAGAAACCGCGATTAGCGCGATAGAGCAAGGCGCTTATGGATACATGATAAAACCATTTCAGGTAAATGAATTGCTAATTAACGTTTATATTGTCTTAAATCGTCAACAACAGGAAATAATGCGTGATGAGTATGAAAAAGAATTAGAAAAGCAGATATTTGATTTCACTAAAGAATCAAGGAAATTGGGACAGGAACGGGAGTATAATATATAATGGGAAAGGAGATAATTAAATGACTAATAATTCCAAAGTATTTGTTCTTATAGTTGATGACGATGATTATATTCGTCGTATTGTAACACGTATTCTCATGGAAAAAGGGTATTCGTGTATTCAGGCTTCCAATGGTGCAGAAGCATTGGAATTATTGCTTAGTCAGGATTTCTCGTTGCTAATAACAGATATTATGATGCCGGGCATGACCGGTGTGGAATTACTAACTGTTGCGCGTAAAATACGTCCAGACATTGCGGTAATTATGTTAACTGGAGTTGATGATCAGGAAGTTGCTGTACAGGCACTAAACCAGGGTGCTTACGGATATATGATAAAACCTTTTCAACCTAATGAACTGCTGATTAATGTTGTCAATGCCCTTCGTCGTCGCGAATTAGAAATTGTGCGGGATAATTTTGAAAAGAATCTTCAGGAACAAGTATTGGAACGTACAAAAGAAATTCGCAAACGTGAAGAGGAAATTACGATGCATTTAGTTGCTGCTTCAGAATATCGTGATGAAGAAACCGGCAGCCATATACGAAGAATTGCATTATATGCCGCTACACTGGCAAAAGCATTGGGCTGGCAATCTGACCAGGTTGATATGCTGAGACTTGCTGCCCCAATGCATGATATTGGAAAAATTGGTATTCCGGATAATATATTGTTGAAATCAGGAAAGTTTACTACTGATGAGTATACAATTATGAAAAAACATACTGAGATAGGGGCATCTATTCTGGCAGGTTCTGATATTCCACTTATGGCTATGGCAGGAGAAGTGGCACTCAGTCATCATGAACGTTGGGATGGGGGAGGATATCCACATGGTTTATCAGGAGAAAAAATACCGGATAGCGCCAGAATAGTCGCAATAGTGGATGTTTATGACGCACTGTTGACCGACAGGATATACAGAAAAGCACTTAATGAAAATGAAGCCTTCCCAATGATGATTGCCGAGTCAGGGAGACATTTTGACCCGTTAATATTCCAGTGTTTATGTGACATCCATGAAGATTTCAGGCAAATAAGAAGAAATATAATTGCTGAACATTAGTTGTTAATCAACGAAATCTGGAATAGTTATATTTGTTGTTAAATCACCATAGTGAATATCATCAACAACCCAATTTACTTAACCACGAAATACACGAAATACACGAAAAGTTAAT
>CAZNLA010000003.1:16984-41399 GCA_964573385.1 uncultured bacterium | reverse complement strand
AACTATTCTATCAATATACATTCAGAATGTAATAATTCTAAATTGAAAGTTCGACGTTCATTGTTCAACGTTCCCTCAATTAAAAAAAGCCCCTCTCCTACGGGGAGGGGTTGGGGTGGGGCTTTTGGGGAAACACTAAACTTCAATTAAAATCGATATATAATATTGGAAGCTGTAATCATCGATAAAATCAGGATATTAAATCGGAACTACGCAAAATATTACGCCGTCGTTACGCTTTCTTGTTTTACGCGTCCGGTTCTGTCGCGGGAATTGGGGACAATTCCCCTCCCATTTATCAGCATTTATTTTGAAATTGGAATTATTATTAAAGATGTATATAAAATACAGAGCGGGATATTTTTGTTTCACGTGAAACATTTATTTGGACGATTGTGGTTTAGTTACAGCCCCACCCCAACCCCTCCCCGCGGGAGAGGGGCTAACTTGCCAATCTGTATTCAGTATCTAATAATTCAACATTGAAAGTTCGACGTTCAATGTTCCTTCAATCAAATAGCCCCTCTCCTACGGGGAGGGGTTGGGGTGGGGCTTTTAGGGAAACACTAAACTCCAATTAGAAAATCGATATTTACCAGCATTAATATTGAAATTGGCACTATTATTTAAGATATTTATAAAACGTTTATAAATGTCTTATTGTTTCACGTGAAACATTATTGAAAGATTGTGGTTTAGTTACAGCCCCACCCCAACCCCTCCCCGCGGGAGAGGGGCTAACTATTCTATCAATATACATTCAGAATGTAATAATTCTAAATTGAAAGTTCGACGTTCATTGTTCAACGTTCCCTCAATTAAAAAAAGCCCCTCTCCTACGGGGAGGTGTTGGGGTGGGGCTTTTGGGGAAACACTAAACTTCAATTAAAACAAACGTTCACAAAACTAAAATCATGGGGCTTCATTTGATGTTGTTATATCTGTATAATTAAGCCATGACAAACAATAATGAAAACTTGCATGATGATTTGCTGTTGCATCCTTCTGTTAATGAACTGGGGGAGTTGGATGATTTGTTATTGAAAGATGAATCGAGAAAGTCCGGTACAGCGAGTAGTTTTAGTTACCCATTATCTTCTGAAGAAGTTAGTAGTATTATAACTGTTTGCAACGCGAAGAAAATACCGGTTACCATCCAGGGTGCGCGCACAGGAATCGCTGCCGGTGCTGTTCCCGGCGGTGGTCATATCCTGAATTTATCACGTATGAAGATTATTAGCGATATCAAATCAGATGAATTTGGCAAATTTATACAGGTGCAACCGGGTGCCACATTGGCAGAATTACGGGTAAAAATTGCTGAAGAGTCGATGTATTTCCCCCCGGACCCCACTGAAAGTTCGGCTTCAATAGGTGGTATGGTGGCATGCAACGCATCCGGTGCGTTGACATTTCATTACGGCCCAGTGCGACAATGGGTGCGCAGAATACAGGTTGTCCATGCTGATGGTGAAGTGAAATGGCATGACCGGTCACATAACAATTTCATAATTGAAAAAGACGGTTTTCTGGAATGTTGTGGCATTAACTTACCGGAATATGTCCGTCCGGATGTAAAATCAGCAGCAGGATATTACATGACAAGCAGTTCCAGTAGCGCGGATTTATTCATCGGATCAGAAGGTACATTAGGGGTTATTACCGCAATCGAACTAAACCTGATAGAAAAACCACGCAATATTGTCGGGTTAACAACATACCTGCCATCAGAAGAAGTAGCGTTGCAATATGTAAGATTTTTGCGGGGTGAAGCAATACCCGGTTTGCCAGTTGCAGATTTAATGCCATGCGCAATAGAATTTTTCAACGCCGATGTGCTGAATTTATTAAGAAAAATGAAGGCGGAAAACCCCGCTTTTGAAAAATTACCAATTTTAAAAGCACATTACCATACCGCGATTTACGCGGAATTCCATAATGATGATGCAGAAATAATTGAAAACGCCATAATGAGTGCTATGGAAGCGATGACCATATTGGGTGGCAGTGACGAAGATACATGGTATGCGGATAAAGAAAATGACTTAAACGCACAGAAAGATTTTCGCCACGCAACGCCGGAAGCGGTGAATTTATTAATAGATGGTCGCAAAAAAACAAATCCGGAAATCACCAAACTTGGTACCGATATGTCGGTACCAAATGATAAATTATTAGAAGTGATGGCAATGTATAATGCCGGGTTAAAAACTGCAGGGTTGGAATCTGTGATTTTTGGGCACGTCGGAAACAACCATGTCCATGTAAATATTTTGCCGCGAACAATGGAAGAATTTTGGGCAGGTAAAGATTTATACAAAAAATGGGCGCAGCAAATTATAATGATGGGTGGGTCAATTTCCGCGGAACATGGCATTGGAAAATTAAAAAAAGAGTTGCTGCAAATGATGTATGGCGACGAAATAATTAGAAAAATGATTGAATTGAAAAATATTTTTGACCCAAATGGAATTTTAGGAAAAGGGACATTATTTGATTTTTAGGCAAATTTTTTGTGAAATTCACCAAAAATTTGCCCTCTGAAAATGCCCGTGGTGGCGCAAGTGAAGGTGCCTGAGGGGTTTTGTATCATTGTAGTAAAATTTTGCGTTTTTTGCCCCTGGAAGCCCGCGTAAGCAAAAAGTGCAAAAATAACAAATCACTAAAAATGTAAGTTTTGCCCGTTGTCATAAAAAAACAGCGGGCAATCTTTTTTTACAGTTTTTCCAGACCAATGGCAAAAATTCCATCAGAGTTAGCCTGGACACATCTTTTTATCCGCCAATTTGTCTTTGCACAGGCAACACGTAAATCCGGCAGCGATATAAATAGCAAATCTGTCCACGGCGCGCACATGCCATTATATTCTTCGCGTATGGTAATAACGCCGGGATACCTGCCTGCCTGCCGATTATGTTCATGGTATTGTAAATGTAATGGATTACGGGTTGCGGTATAATCTCTGATTTCCATTAATACCTGACCATCATCCATTACTATTTTTTGGAAGTAACTTAAAAACTCATTTAAACCAATTGTGCTTGCTGCCAGGCTCAGTGTATTTCCCATCAACAAAATAGTGTTGAAAGATTTCGGCGCAAAATCCAATTCTTTAACACCCATCAGACGCACGTCAGCAACACCACGTTTTTTCATGACTTCTACTGCGCCGGCAGACGAATCAATTGCGGTAACCTGCATTCCGGATTCCTGCAAAGGCAATGAATGCCGCCCGGCACCTGCCGCAATATCCAACACCGGACCAACTGCATGGTTTAACAAACATCTATGATGTGCCGGCAAAGCACCCCGGGTTGTGAAAAAGGTAGATGCTTTCAATCTGTCGCTATAACCATCATCGCGACGGTAAATAAATTCTGCTTCACCATTATTATTGCAATCTTTTAATATTTCCCCGAATAAATCATCATTAACTGATAAATCCGGTATTTCAGTAATCTCAGGATATGTGACTGTCATTTTATTTCTCCTTGTAAAAAGAAAAACCCCGCTGGTTTCTCGCCAGCGGGGTGGGTTTTGTTTCATTTGGCATACTTGGTTAATGCGATGCCTGAACCCGGGCGAGAGCCGACCGTGTAAAGTTAAAGCTAAACCAATACCAATAATTACGATTTATTGTGCTCATTTTAATAATTATACCCAAAAACAGCAAAGGTATGCAAGAAATTTTAATAAGTATGCAAAAAATAATATCACTTCGCGGTAACAATAATAGTAGTCACCGGTGAAATAACAGTTGTGGTAGGGTCTAATCCACTTGTGTCACGCGCGATTACTGTCAGTGAATAACTTTTTACAAATCCGGGAGTCCAATTAAAACTGTTACCGGCAGCAAAATCGCGCAATACTACACTGCCAAACATAAATTTATATTGTACAGTCAATCCGCCTGTTGCTGCTGCGATTAATGTAACTGGTTTACCTATGACAACAAAACCTGCTGGAGTAGTTGTCATACTAACCGCGGATAATACCGGCACAACAACTATGTTTTTAGCTACTGATACCACCGTTGCATTTGGATCTGAACTATTCGCGTCACGTGCGACAACGGTAATAGTTTGAGTACCTGCTGGTGGTGTCCAAACAAAAACCTTGTCAGCAGTAAAATCTCTGATAATCGTATCGCCATTCATAAACTTATACATTACTGCCGCGCCATCGTTAACATTGGCGGTTAAAGTTAATGGCTGACCTGCCACTATAGGCCCGGCAACTGATGTCGTTAACGAGACTCTTGTTAATGCCGGTCGTATAGAAATAGGCACTATTGCCGATGTAACTGTAAAATTGGAATCTGTACCTTTAACATCACGCGCGACAACTGTTAAATTATAGATTTTAGTGTTTAAAAATTTATATGTTAAACTGTTACTGCTGGCGAAATCACGCAAGACCAATGTACCATACATAAACTTATATTGAACTGACATGCCACCAACAGGAGTCGCGGTTAAAATAACAGGCATTCCTATTACCGCAGTATTTGCAGGTGCAGTCGATAAATTAACCGCAGTCAAGTTAGCACAAACCTGATAATTTAACGTTGCAGAAGTAACTGTAGCATTTGGATCATGACTATTCACATCGCGTGCAATAACAGTCAATGTGTGAATACCGGTAGTTGGTGTCCACAAAATATTATCAATACCAGAGAAATCACGGATAACGGTATCACCAGAGATAAACTTATACTGCACTGCGGCACCATTGGTTGCTTTTGCGGTTAATGTTATTTGTTGACCTACAAATATTGGTGATAGTACTGAAGGCGTAAGCGAAACTGCGGTTAACGCTGGTTTAATGGTGATATCAATTGGCTGAGATGATACCGTAGCATTTGGATCTATACCTTTAATATCCCGCGCAATTACTGATACCGTATAAGTTGTTAATACTGCCGGTGTCCATGTAAAACTATTAACCGCGCTAAAATCACGCAACATTACATTACCATACATAAACTTATACTGTACCAATGCACCGTCCGTGGCAATTGCCGTTAATGTTACTGGCATACCAGATACTGCGGCATTCAATGGTGAAGATGTTAAAGATACCCCTGATAAATAATTATTGACTGAAAAACTCTTATTTATAGATGTTACTGTTATATTCGGATTAACCGCAATATCGCGTGCGACTACTTTTACATTATGAATCCCCGACGATACTGGTATCCACGTATAGCTATTACTATCTGCAAAATCGCGTATTACAACATCACCATCCATAAACTGGTATTGTACAGACGCGCCACCGATTGCTGTGCAAGATAATATTATTGGATTATTAATAAAGTATGGTGCTATTGTAACTGTTGATACAGCAACAGCAGATAATGCTGATTTTACATTAAGATTCACCACCGGAGAAGTCATTGCTAAGTCAGGATTTGTACCCTGTATATCACGGGCAATCACTACCAAACTATATAATTTTATATATGCAGGAGTCCATATTAAAGTATTATTAGCCGCAAAATCACGAATGACTGTTGTGCCAGACATAAACTTGTATTGAACCAATTTACCACCAGTTGCAGTTGCTGTTAAAGTAACCGGAACTCCAGAAATTGCGGTAATTGCGGGAAGCGTGGTTAATACAACTGATTTTAATGATGTATCCAGATGAACTGCAATATTTACAACCGCCGAGGTGACAGTATTATTGGCATCACTGGCGATTACCGTCAATCCGGCATCACCGGCATCCTGCGGTGTCCAGATGAAGGTATTATCAGCAGAAAAATCACGCAGGACAGTTGTGCCGTGCATAAATTTATACTTAACGTCAGTACCACCCGTCGCGGTGGCAGTCAGGGTTACCGATTGTCCGGTATCCATTACAGTAACCGACGGTGTCAACGTCACTGCGGATAATGCCAGCTGAACGGTAATATTAACCACCGTAGAGGAAACCGTGGTATTGGCATCACTGGCGATTACTGTAATGCCAGCAATACCGGCATCCTGGGGTGTCCATGTGAAGGTATTATCGGCAGAAAAATCACGCAGGACAGTTGTACCATGCATAAACTTATATTTAACATCAGTACCACCAGTCGCGGTGGCAGTCATGGTTACCGATTGACCGGTATCCATTACAGTAACCGTCGGGGTTAATGTCACTGCGGATAATGCCAGATGAACTGCTATATTAACCACCGTCGAGGTGACAGTATTATTGGCATCACTGGCGATTACCGTCAGACCGGCATCACCGGCATCCTGCGGTGTCCAGATGAAGGTATTATCGGCAGAAAAATCACGCAGCACAGTGGTACCATGCATAAATTTATATTTAACGTCAGTACCACCAGTCGCGGTGGCAGTCAGAGTTACCGATTGTCCGGTATCCATTACAGTTACCGTAGGGGTTAATGTCACCGCGGATAAAGCCAGATGAACGGTAATATTCACCACCGCAGAAGTGACGGTGTTATTGGCATCACTGGCGATTACCGTCAGACCGGCATCACCGGCATTCTGCGGTGTCCAGATGAAGGTATTATCAGCAGAAAAATCACGCAGGACAGTGGTGCCATGCAT
This sequence comes from uncultured bacterium, assembly GCA_964573385.1. Taxonomy (GTDB): domain Bacteria; phylum Armatimonadota; class Hebobacteria; order CAIYQO01; family CAIYQO01; genus JBAXQQ01. The sequence continues at coordinate 34,827 of CAZNLA010000003.1, read as the reverse complement.
AAATTTATATTTAACGTCTGTTCCACCCGTCGCTGTGGCGGTCAGGGTCACCGATTGCCCGGTATCCATTACAGTTATCGTAGGGGTTAATGTCACCGCGGATAATGCCAGATGAACTGCAATATTTACAACCGCCGAGGTGACAGTATTATTGGCATCACTGGCGATTACCGTCAGACCGGCATCACCGGCATCCTGTGGTGTCCAAATGAAGGTATTATCAGCAGCAAAATCACGCAGCACAGTGGTACCATGCATAAATTTATACTTAACGTCAGTACCACCCGTCGCAGTGGCGGTCAGGGTTACTGATTGACCGGTATCCATAACAATAATCGACGGCGTCAATGTAACCGCGGATAATGCCAGATGAACTGCAATATTTACAACCGCCGAGGTAACGGTATTATTGGCGTCACTGGCGATTACCGTCAGACCGGCATCAACAGCATCCTGTGGCGTCCAGGTGAAAGTATTATCGGCAGAAAAATCACGCAGGACAGTGATCCCATGCATAAATTTATACTTAACGTCCAAACCACCCGTCGCGGTGGCAGTCAGGGTTACCAATTGACCGGTATCCATAACAGTAACCGTCGGTGTTAATGAAACCGCGGTTAATTCCTGATAAACAACAAAATTTACCACTGAAGATTCCACTGTATAGTTTACATCACTGGCTATTACCTTTAATGAGTCATTACCTGTTGTATCCGGCGTCCATTCATAAAGATTATTAGCATTAAAGTCGCGTAGAACAGTATTGCCGTTCATAAACTTATATTGTACATCAACACCACCTGTTGCGCTTGCTGTTAATGTAACCGGCAATCCCAATACTACATTATTCACCGGTGCAGTAATCAAAGTTGTTGTCGTTAATGCCGGATGGACTGTAACATTTAATACAGATGATGTTACAGTGGTATTATCAAAATCTTTAGCAATTACCGTAAAGTCGGTGGTTTCTGTAACTGCAGAAGTCCAGGAAATACTGTTTTCAGTGGCAAAATCACGCAGTATTTCTGCACCTTTCATAAATTTATATTGAAGAGTTGTACCACCGGTTGTGGTGGCCGTTAGTGTTACTGTTTTGCCGACAGATACTGCTGTATCCGGTGAAATCGCTATCGCAACTGCAGTCAACGGACCAGGAGCATTAGAAACACAGCGAAATCCAAAAAAAGGTGTCGCATTCGCGGGAGCGTAATTTAACCTGTTTGTCCCGCGTGTGCTATATTCGGCGTCACCACTCCATCCGCCACCCCGTATAACTTTTGTGTCTCCGGTTTCAGGTCCGGTTGGGTCTGTGCTGGCTATCTCGCTATAATTCTCACTCCAGTCACTACACCATTCCCATGCATTTCCCGCCATATCCAGTGCGCCACACCAACTGGCACCAGTAGGGAAAGAACCAACCACCCATGTACTTATATTCTTATTGGCAGAATTCAAGTAATTTGCGCACTTTGTTTTATCAAATCCATTATAATAATCATCGATTACCGCAATACCACCCCAGGGATAATTATTTTTTTGTTGTCCGCATGCCGCATATTCCCATTGTGCCTCGGTAGGCAACTTTACCTGCGCCCAATCCGCGTAAGCTTTGGCGTCGTCCCAATCTACATTTACTATCGGGTGTTGTTGCAATGTGGCATTTGTCCAACTTGCTTTACCATTCCAACTGTAACCAGAGGGGAAAGTGGGCAAAGCACGCCCGGTTGCTGTACAAAACGCGCGATATTGCGCCACAGTTACTTCATATTTATATATCCAATATCCGGATAAAGTTACCTGATGTTTAGGAAATTCAAACCAATCATTACCCATGGTAAATGTACCACCGGGCACCCATACCATCGTTGCGTTATCAGTTGCGTTTACACTAGCGTTACAATTATTATTAAATGTCAGCAATATAAATACCGCGACAGCTAAATATGGTAGCGTTATATTAGATAAAGAAAGCTTTAACAATGCTTGCTCCTTTATGACACATTAAGTACTATTCCATATTTTACCCAATTTTCATTAAAAGCCAACTTAACGGGGATTTATTTAATAAATTTTTAGTAATTATATGAAGCCGAGAAAGATAAGCCACCTTTGAATTCCTGCAGGTAATATTGCGTATAACCAATTTCAACAGCAACTTTTTTTGTTATTGCTGTCCCAACCGTAACAGATGGTGAAATCACAAAACCTACCGGCACAGCACCGGCACCTGTACCAAGCAAAGTTACAAATCCTCCCTGAAAACCGGCATTCCAAAAAAATCTTTTTTTCTTATCAAAATAATCCTGATATTTAACACCGCTAGTTAATACTAATTGCAATAAATCTATCTTTTCGCCATCAAAAACACCATTTTTAATAGCTAAAGCTATATTTATTACATCTTTCTTTTTCTCATTTTTAAATCCGGATGTTATGCCAATGACTACCATTCGTTCCGGCAAAGTTTCTCTCTGGTCATTATTCCATTTACAAAACGCGTATCCAACTGCAATATTATTTGTTACAACTTGCTTTACCTGAGCAAAAATATTATTCACCCCGAAAATAAATATTAATAACACATAAAGTTTAAGATTCATTATTTATATAACTCAATAGTTTTCATGTTCTCTTTTATCCATTCAGCAGCTATTCTGAACGCTTTACCCCGGTGACTAATTTTATTTTTTTCTTCTATAGTCATCTCCGCCATGGTACGTTTTTCATTAGCGGGTTTAAATACCGGGTCATAACCAAAACCGTTACTCCCTCGCGAATTATAAATAATAAACCCTTCGGTTGTCTCATCAATCTCAATTAATACCCCGGTTGGTGCGGCAATTACCACCGCGCAATGGAAGCGTGCAGTTCGCTTTTCTGCAGGGATATCTTTAAGTAATGTTAATAATTTGTTATTACGTGACTCATCATCTGCCGCAAATCTTTTTGAAAAAACACCTGGTTCGCCATTTAGCGCGTCAACGCTTAAGCCACTGTCATCTGCCATGGCAACCATACCGGTTTTCTCTGCGGCGGCAACTGCTTTTAAACTGGCATTATCAATAAAATCAATACCGGTTTCCTCTACATCAAAATCGGCAATAAAATCAGAAACGGGACAAACTTCTATTGATACATCATCTAAAATCTTCGAAATCTCAATAGCTTTATTTCTGTTAGTAGTGGCAAGGACAATCTTCACTTTTAATCCTTCGGAACATCGGTGTGAAATACATTCACCATCGGCAATCCCAACAATTTTTCACCTTCACGCCGTAAACTTTGCGGGTCGCCACTGGAGAAAAAGATATGCTCATCATGTGATACTATAACATCAGACTCATCAAACATATGTTTAAGTTTTTCTACTGCCAATACTGCCGGATCAATTAATTTAACTGAATCACCCATAAAAGAAGCTATCGCGTCATGTAAAAATGGATAATGAGTGCAACCAAAGATAAGAGTATCTACCCCGGCATCGCGTAATGGAGTTAAATATTCCCGGACAGCAGCATCCACATCTTCACCAGAAAAATGTCCGCTTTCAACAAAAGGCACAAACTTGGGACAGCCAACAACAAATGGGGTAATCTCCAGTTTTTCCAAAGTATTTTGGTAAATACCACTATTTGTTGTCCCCTGGGTAGCTATAACGCCTACCCGTTTATTAGTTGTAACCATACCGGCGGCCATGGACCCGGGTAAAACCACACCTAATACAGGGTTTGGGAACATCACAGACGCGGCATCTCCTGCACCACTGGCAGCGGACATATTACATCCCATTATCACTGCATTGGCTCCCTGATCAAATAAAAAAGCTATTATTTGCAGTGCAAAACTTTTAACTTCGGCCAACGGACGTGGACCATATGGTACATGCGCGGTATCACCAAGATACAACAATCTGGCATATGGCATATTTCGTATTAATTCCCGTGCAACGGTAAGACCGCCAACACCAGAGTCAAATACTCCGATGGTCAGGGGGTTATTCATTATCATCCCAACGCAGGCATTCACCTGCTATCATTTTATAACAGGACTTTCGCTAGAAAATGGTCTCTTCGACAGGCTCAGTGACCGGTCGCTGAGCCTGTCGAAGCGACCAGTTTCAAGCAGATTTCTCTTTAGAAACGAACCCATTTTGTACAGGCTATTGCAAAACCCAATTATATTTTTTCTCTGTACAGAATGCCGTCCCCGGCATTCCTTTTTGAGATAGAAACTGTCTATTAACGCAAAATCGCACCGGCAGCAGTAAGTGCCGCACGAATATTTGTCATCGCCGCATCAACTTCTTTATCTTCCAGAGTTCTGGCGTCAGCACGGAAGGTAATACGGTATGCCAGACTGCGTTGCCCTTCAGGAATATTCTTCCCCTGGTAAAGGTCAAACAACGCAACAGATTCGCGTATTTCACCACCGGCTTCGCTGATTACTGCAGTAATTTCACTGGCAGGTTTATCAATAGCAACCAAAAATGCGATATCGCGGTCCACCGCCTGGAAACGTGACAAGTTCGGCCGGGTTGTATCTTCTCCGGCAAAATCCATTAATGCTTCCACATCAATCTCGGCAATATATGCGCGTCCCGGTAAATCAAAATTAGTTGCTGCCCGGGGGTGAACTTCGCCAAATAATGCCAATCTTACCCCGTCCTTAACAACTTCTGCGGTACGTCCCGGGTGCAGTGTCGGGTGGGTAACCGGCAGATATTCAACGCCGGATATCTGTAAACCGGCAATCAAACCTTCAATAATGCCCTTTAACCAGAAAAAATCAACCGGATTATCGCCACCACCCCATCTGCTGGTCCATGGTCGTCCCATTATCGCAATACCGACTGCTCTTTTTTCCAAAGGAATCAGATGCCCATCCTGAACGCGAATGTCGCCATTTACGGTGCGGTCCAGATTGTTATAATTAAAACGCAGACCACCACCAGTGTTGCGAAATATTCTGCCCAATTCAAATATTTGTACATCATTCAATGAGCGACGCGCGTTATTTTTCAACGATTCCAGCATACTGGGCATCATTGACGGGCGCAGGTGAGAATATTCCTCTGATTTCGGGTTTCGTAATGGCACTATTTCATCTTTTTCGGCAGTACCATCTGTCAGCAACATGGCGTCGAGGGTACGGTAATCTATTAGACTGTATGATAAACCTTCGTATAATCCTGCGGAAGTTAAAATCTCGCGCAGGCGATTTTCAAATGCCATTTCCGGCGCCAACCTGCCAGCCTTCACTATTTTCCCCGGCACAGTAATTGGCACATGTTCATAACCATAAATACGGGCTATCTCCTCAATCATATCCATCTCTTCCACCAGGTCAGGACGGAAAGTAGGGACACTTACTATCATATCATCAACATTCAGGATATATTCAATATCCAGTGCGTTAAATACTTTTTCCATGTCAATCCGCGCTATCTCTGTGCCCAGCACTTTATTCACCCGCGCGGGTCGTACTGTAATGGTGCGTTGTGGCGGTAACGGCGCGCAAACATCAATAACCCCGGTTGCAATTTCTCCACCTGCCCATTCTTTCATCAGTTGGGCAGCACGATTAACCGCGTTCACTGCATTTGCCGGATCAACAATTCTTTCAAAACGATAAGAAGATTCAGTAGATAATATATTGGCGCGGGCAGTTTTACGTATACAGGTACGGTCAAAATTCGCTGATTCAATCAACACATTAACGGTATTATCAGTTACTTCGCTTTCTAACCCGCCCATAATGCCTGCCAATGCCACCGGATGCGCGGCATCAGCAATTACTAACATTCTGTCGGTCAATTTACGTTCAATTCCGTCAAGGGTGGAAAATGGTTCATCAATTTCTGCGCGACGCACTATTATTTTCTGGTCAGTCAATTTATCCAGATCAAATGCGTGCAAAGGTTGCCCCATCTCCAGCATAACGTAGTTAGTCACATCCACAACATTGCTTATTGGTCTAACCCCTGCCTCAACCAGCCTTTTTTGTACCCACGCCGGCGATGGCGCGATAACCACCCCGGTTACAACCCGGGCAGCATAACGCGGACACCATTCCGGGTCTTTCACCTCAACAGCAGCCAATTTATTCACATCTTTGCCGGTTTCTGCTACGGTTATTGCCGGTTTTACTACCTTTTTCCCGCACAAAGCCGCCACTTCACGGGCAATGCCTATTAAGCTTAATGCGTCACCGCGATTACTGGTTACCTTCAAATCCAGCACCATTTCACCATCAATGTCGTGAATCTCTTCCACTTCAAATCCAGCCATGGTCAGCCGTTCTGCTATCTTTTTCGCATCCCAATCACAAGGGGTCAATTCTTTCAGCCATGTTATCGGCACTCGCATTATATCTGTTCTCCTGTATCTTTAGTCGTCTCATCGACTGCTTGTTTATCGTTGTCTTCGTCTTCAACCGGAACTTCAGCAATAACCTGCTTTTTCGGCTTTGACTTTATAGTATTAAATTGAAAATTATCCGGGGTTACATTTTTGGTACTGTCAGTAAATAACCCGGTATGGTCTTTAAAATATCGCCAAATTATAAATATTAATATCGGTAAATAACCTGACGTTAATGTATAATATCCAAACTTCAGCGAATCTGTAGTTGCCCAGCCAAAAACAGTCGAACAGCCAATCAAAACCAATGCTGCCGTTCGCAACATCTTCCCCTGTGATAAATTCGGCACCCGAAATGATAAGAAATAAGATACCAAACTTATTACAATAGATGCCATTACAGTACGTTCAGACGTTAACCATTCAAACATAAATTTTCTCCGTATTGATTATACCGCTTTTTTGTGGAATTATGAAGGATATTGGATGGTTTTAAGTTTTCAGTTTTAGGTTTTCATATGTGGTCACTTCAACAATATCAATGACTGGTCACTGAGCCTGTTAAAGTAACCATTTATAATCAAATTTATCTTTGAAAGCAAAACTCCTATTATTAACATCATAGACAAGAGAGTCAGGATAAAATATAATTGTTTATAGTTCAAATTATTAAAACAGCCAAAAAAAGTACAGATGGACTAAATAATAACATTGTATAATATTACGCTAAACAGGAGAATGAACATGCGACAAACAATTCAATTATTAATAACAGTTATCACACTGGTGGTGATGGCTATAATTGCATCTGCTGATGAACGAAAAGAGATAACTGATTTTCGCCAGGTAATTACAGAGGCGGCAAATGCAATGGAGATAAAAAATCTTAAAATTGATTTAAAAATTATTGGTATTCAATCGCCGGTATATAAATTAAACCCAGGAGTTCGTAATAAAGTCATTAAAGGTGAGTCTGTAAATGCCAACATCCAGTGGCTTAATACAAACAAAACCACAAAATCTATTACTTATTATTTAGGTAAGACAGATTTTCCGGAAATAAACAGTGCTGATGTAAACTTTATTCCTGCTAATATAACTGATAAAGCCATTTACGATGCGCTGTCTGATTTTTTAATAATGAATAATTGTACAAATCAACAATTAAGCAATTTAACATTAAATGCGACAGATAGCCGTTTGCGTTTTATTACAATTAAAAAGGTTACGGACCAATCAATACTGTCAATAGCGGCTGTTAATGATAAAAATAAAGATATTCGCAAGTATGCCATTGAAATGCTGACGGACCAGGCAACATTAGGGAAAGTTGCGAATATAGAAATTGATGATAATCTCCGAAAAATTGCGGTATTAAAACTAACTGACCAATCGGCGTTGGCAAAGGTAGCAATAGAAGACCCAGAGAAAGAATTACGTAAAATAGCCATCGAAACGTTAACTGATCAGTCTGCATTAGGTAATGTTGCCAACCTGGAAAAAGAAGACAATCTGCGCATGGCAGCACTGTTAAAATTAACTGACCAGGCAGCATTATCAAAGGTAGCAATTGAAGATAAAAATAAAGATATTCGCAGAACCGCAATAGAAAAGTTAACCGACCAATCCGCTCTTTCAAAAGTAGCTTTTGTAGAAAAAGAAGATAGTATGCGGATGGTTGCCGTACTAAAAATCACCGATCAGTCGACCCTGGGTAAAGTAGCAATAGAAGACAAAAACAAAGATATCCGCATTGTTGCAGTGAAAAGAGTTACTGATATATCGATATTGGAAAAAGTAGTTGAAGTAGAAAAAAATCCTGACATTCAGAAGATGGCAGTAGAAAGATTAAATAAATTACGAGGTCAATAAATTACGGGGGAAATTGCAAAACCTCTATAGATAATTCTAACGGAAGAATATAGCGTCAATATAGGTAATCCATATCATCCCATTGACGATATTTGTGGCACGGTGCTAAAGTTTAAACAGAATCATACAGTTTATGACGGTTTTAGTTGTTGGATTTTTGGAATCCAATAAACCATTATTCTAAAGGAGAATCTCATGAGTAAGAAAAGTGATGATGCAATAGAAAAGTTTGCTGGCGGTTATAATTGCGCACAGTCGGTTGCCTGGGTTTTCAGTGAAGATTTTGGTGTTGATTCCAATACACTTCTGCGCGTCGCATGTGGTTTTGGCGGTGGCATTGCCAGACGTCAGGAGATGTGTGGCGCGGTTAGTGGTGGTATTATAGTAATGGGTTTAAAATATGGACAGGGAGAAGGGCAGGACCGTCCATATACTGAGAACACCTACGCGAAAACCGGGGAGTTCATTAGCCGTTTTGAGTCTGTTCATGGAACCTGCATCTGTAAAATTTTACTACATGACGCTGATATGACCACACCGGAAGGCAAAGAATATATCGCAGTGAATAATCTGCGCGAAAGAGTATGCCAGCAATGCGTCTGCACCGCAGTGGAGATTGTTGAAGAGATGATAAACGAAACGAAATGACTTTAAACGATAAGTCCTGTATCAAAAAAACCACCCAATTTAAGATAAATCGGGTGGTTCAATTTTTTACAAGTTTTTATTTATAACCGAACTTCAGGTTATCAACATAAGATATACTGCCGGGACTTTCATCGCTATACCAGATAAGCGAGTTTGGACTTTTCCAGTCATCACCGGTTACCGATATTGAGATAGCTTTATATTCACCAAACTTGCACTCTATCTTCCCGTTATATCCAAGGAAGGTTACGCGGTTCCACTTATTGATATTTGGGTAAAGATCTGTTAAATGGTTGGCAATTGTAGATGAAATTATCTTTGATGTACCAGTTGTATTACCATTACCTTGCCCAAATGCCAGTTGGTTATTCCCATCACCCCAGTTCCATTGCTGTGCATCCAAACGGCATACAATAACACCATTTGCCGGTACATTCGTTGCATTGGGAGTGTGGGTATCTGGTTGATGCTGAATCATGAAGGTTTGCCACATGCGCTTATAAACATCCCAATCTTTGTCTTGGTACTTTACATCAAATTGCAAAATCCACCAATATTGAACACCAGCATCAGGCATCGGCCCATTTGTGCCATTAATGAAACGAGACAGTCCAAAAGCATAATTTCCTGTCGATTCACGTATGCATGGGGCAGGATTACCTTCAGTTGCAAAATAATCACCCCATCCACCAGCTTCTAAACGCCATGGCAATGAGTTTAGAGTAGAACCAGCAGCAACCGTAGGCATTAAATCAAAGTTGGTGATATTAATGACTACATTATTGGTTGATAAAACATGTCCATCCGCATAACTGGCAATAGCCTGACTGGAATGACGATAATCTACTTCGCTGTTAACCATCATCATATTATTTGCTGTACTACTGTCTGCAGTAACAACTGCAATAGTTGGGTCGCTATAATCAGTAATTGGTGACTGTGAAAGATTAGCATTATAGCTGTAACCAATAGGAGCTGATTTGCCCTTGGTAGGACATACTAACACACCCGGGTCTACCTTAATGTCTGACCAGATAGACATGGATGAAGGGAAAGTCTCTTCATGGTCCTGCACATACATTTGCACAGATGCGCCTATCTGACGTTGGTTACTTGCACAGGTTGTCTGTCGTGCTTTCTCACGTGCCCGGGCAAACACAGGGAATAGTATCGCGGCTAAAATTGCAATGATAGCAATTACGACTAACAACTCAATTAGCGTAAATCCGCGACGTTTTGCTGATTTCAACATTGTTTTTACCTCCATTTTTTATTAATGTAAAGTTTCTTTACATTAAATTTACCATTTATTAGATATCGTAAATTATACTGGTTTTGTGTTAAGGCGTCAATACTGCCGTGGTAATTCGTTAAAAGATTTCGGAAAATATGACTTATTTTATAATGATCTAAAGAACCAATGTGGCTTTCACACACAACCCAATATTTACTATTCACCGCGAGAGAACGCATAAAACACTAATGAACTTTTACTAAAATCTTCTTTTGTGTTCCTTGAGTTCATTCGCGGTGAATATCTGGTCATTACATTAATTTACAAAATACTTGTTTATTATCAACATTGTTATGAGTTAAGGTATTAAATTTCGTGCATTTCGTGCATTTCGTGGTTAAAAAGATAATTGAAAGATACAGCAAATCAACAATCATATTTATACTTCACCATCCCCAACCTGACAAAAAAAATGCTACAATTAAAAACCACTTTTAAAAAGGAAATATAATTATGACTCAATTATGCGTTAAACAGTTAACTCTGGATGCTTTTAAACCATACGGTACCTTCGGACCATTAACACCACCGGTGGATGCGCCATTGGTTGGTGGCGACATCATCTCTTTTTGGCCAGATTGTGGTGGCGTGCTTAATCTGGGACCAGACGGGAATAACCAGGTAGCGTTGGGCATTTGCCAGGTTAGTTGGCGACCACTGGAAATTGATGTCTGCGAATTTCACACCTGCACTGGTGAGGGTATCCTGCCTTTGGATGGTGACATTTATCTGCATGTTGGCCCACCAACCGGTGATGACACCATTCCTACCCTGGAAGTATTCCGCGTGCCACAGGGAACGGCCATTTTGTTAAAACCAGGTGTATGGCACCATGCCCCATTTGCGGTGGAACCGGGTCAAACAGTAAACAGTGTAATAATTTTGCCACAACGCACATACGCCAATGACTGCATTGTACGCAATGTGGAACCGGCGATTGCATTCGCGGAATAAAAAAGTATTTTCAGCAGGACTTTCACTTTAGGTCACTTCTACAGGCTCAGTGACCGGTCGCTGAGCCTGTAGAAGCGACCTTTTTAAGCAAGATTACACTTATGAGCGATAATCCTGTTCAGTAATGGTTATTTTAACCCCACCCCTTACGCGTTTGGGTGGGGTACACAAATTAAAGGTTTGGAGGATTTATGGATAATATCTTAAAGGATGACATCTGCAGGCAATTTGACCGTATGCTGGCAGCAGGTTGCAGTTGGGCAGATATCCGCATATATATTGAAGACGCTACAGAGTCGTTATACCTTGACGATGGCAATCTGGAAGGTAATTCTGCTTCACTATCCAGCGGAATCGGGGTGCGGGTGCTTTATCATGGCGCCTGGGGTTTTGCCGCAACCGCAAAAATGGGTAATATGCAGGAATGTTTCAACCGGGCATTAAATAACGCCCGTGCCGCCGCAGAATTACCGGGTTTCCCCAAGGACAGCGGAGATATTATAAAAGTAATCGGTAAATATGAATCCCCCGTTGTAACCGACCCTTTTACTGTAAAACTTAAAGATAAAACCGATTTTATGCGGGCTATTGACGCCAAATTGCATAAGACGCATGTTGAACACCGCAATGTAAGCCTGTATTTTCAAAAAAGAATTGTGAATTATTACAATACCGATGGTACCGAATATCAACGTAAAATTATAAATAATTTTGCTGATATGGCTGTTTTGGCGGCAGATGATGAAGGACGTACCCAACAAAGGTCCTGCGAATTATCCGGTGATGGCAACGGCACCCGTGGTTATGAATGGCTGACAGATAATGACTTTGCCAGTAACGCGGACAGAATAACCGCAGAATTGGCAGAATTATTGACCGCGCCTAAATTATCCGCCGGCAAACGCGCGGTTATATTGTTGCCCGGGCAAGGATTTTTACAGGTACATGAAACCATCGGACACGCCCTGGAACTAGACCGGATTCTGGGATATGAACTATCCTTTGCCGGTGGTTCACATGTTAAACCGGATATGATAGGCAACCTTAGCTTTGGGTCTGATAAATTAAATGCTTATGCCGGATTTACCCCTAATTCACCAGGGACATTCGGGTTAGATGATGATGGCATACCGCAAAGCGAATACCCACTGATTAAAAACGGCGTATTGGTAAATGTATTGTCATGCCGTGGTGATATCGCAGAGGCAAACCACGTTGCTGGTCGCCAGGTAATGAAAAATAGCGGTGGCGCATCACGCAGTTGCGCTTTTTATCGTCCGCCAATTGACCGGATGACAAATATTAACGTGGCACCAGGTAACGATGGAACACTGGAAGATATTATTGCGGCAACAGAAAATGGCATTATAATGGATGTACCGGTTTCATGGTCTATCGGTTCTAACCGCGAGCATTTCCATTTTGGTTGCGAAATTGCCTGGGAAGTTAAAGATGGGGTAAAAGGAAAAGTATTCAAAAACTCCACCTATCATGGTCACAGCCTGCCTTTTTGGCATAATTTAGATATGGTAGGAGATAACAGTACATGGAAACTGCAACAGGTAGCTAATTGTGGCAAAGGCGAACCCAACCAGATAATGGAAGTCGGACATGGCATACCGGTGATGCGGTATGCGGATGTTGACACCGGTGAGGAGTAAACGATGATAGACAACAACATTAAAGATATCATAATAGAAGCACGTGATGAGGCGCGGAAACAAGGGATTACGGCGGCATTTTTTCTGCATCGCGAGGACAGTAATCTAATTCGCCTGGGCAATTCATCTGTGGCATTATCGACATCAGAAGAATTAACACGATTTTCTGTTGAAGTCGTTAACGGCAGGCGCGTAGGTGCATACAGTATAAATGCTGATGTTAATTCGCTGGATATTGTGATGTCCGCGTTAAACCGCGCAAACGAGAATTGTCTGGAAAGCCCGGAATTGGATTATCAGCCAATACCATCAGAAGTTGAAGAAGAAATAGCAGACTATAGCGGATATGACCCGCAAATGATATCACTTACTGCCGAAGATAAAACCACGGTATGCAGTAAAATCATTAAATCGATGCCGGATAAATATTCTTTCAGTGGTTCATGGTCATCCGGCGAAACAGAAATTTTCCTGGCAACCACAAAAAATGATAATTGCGCTTACCGCAAATTATCCGACGGGGTATTGAAAATTGTAATGAAAAACAATATCGCCGGATGGGAAATTGCTGTTGACCAGACCGGGAAAAATCGTGCTGATTTTTGTACAGATACCGCCGTTAACAGCATAAACGCATTGCTGCCGATATACGAAAATAACCCGGGGTACAAAACCATCATCGGTAAACAACCGGTAATATTTGGGCCCGACGCAATCGCGGAAATGCTCACTATGGCCCTATGGGGTGGTTTTATCGGCAGGTATTGGGAAGAAAAACGGGCATACACATCATCCAATACGTTTGGCGATATGATATTCGCGTCATCCGTTAATATTATTGATGATCCAAAATCTGCTGATACTTTCAACTATCCATTTGATTTTGCCGGCAGAAAACGCGATACATTTGAATTTGTTAAAAATGGAGCATTTACCGGATTAATATATGACAACGCCACTGCGGCAAAATATGGTAAAAAGCCGACCGGTCACGATATTGACACCATGGATATCGTTTTTTCTGCCGGCGATGCCACACCCGGGTTAGCAAATGCACTGGCACAGGTAAACGACACCATCTATATACCTCAACTGCATTATCTGCACCTGCCCGACCCAACCCGGGGACAAATTACCGGTTCATCACGTTTTAACGCCATGCAGGTTAAAAATGGAGAAGTTGTCGCGCCATTACTATCTACCCGCGTTACCGATACCATACCGGCTATCTTCAGCAATATAACAGCGATATCCGCAAAAAGCGTGCCGGTAAATATCAGTAGTACCTACGGCAGACGTTCACCAGAAGTTATAAGCGTGCCGGAATATATAATTTGTAGCGAAGTACGAATAAGTGATGTGGCAGATTCGTTTTAATAAGACTTTCGCTCATAAGGGTAATCTTGCATAAAAAGGTCGCTTCGACAGGCTCAGCGACCGGTTACTGAGCTTATTGAAGTGACCACATCTGAAAACCTGTTCAATGGGTTTTGGTGTGGATTTAAACGAAAGTGCTGTTTATATGAAAATGGTATATCGATTTACCAAATAAAAAAGTTGCAATAATATGCTATGTTATGATATAATTTATTATATTTATTGGCATTGGTAAAAACTTTTATGATAAAGAAAAATAAAAATAACGATAAAGATTCAGAAAACATTATCATAAATGATGCTATGGATAAACAATGCGTTGAGTATACTTTAAGAAAAAGTGAAAATATTCTAAAAAAAGCATTACTTGCCAGCACTGAATTAATCGACGCAAATCCCGATGGAATAAATTATGAGAAAATGGCTGACACCATACTGGAAATAGCAGGCGCGAAATACGCGGCATTTAACGTATTTGATAAGAATGGACTCGATTTTATGACAGTTGCTGTGTCTGGTATAAATAATACCCTGACACAAATATCATCTATTCTGGGTTTTGATATAATAAATAAAAAGTGGAAACCTGACCCACTTCGGGCAGAAAGAATTAAATCTAAAATTATTACAGAATTTGATTCATTACAACTACTAACCGGTTCTGTCATCCCCAATAAAATAATAGCAGCATTGGAAAAGACATTTAACATTGGTAAAGTTTATGTTGTTAGGATTTTAAAAAACAATATATCTATTGGTGATTTCACTTTAATTTTTGAAAGAGATAAAAGTCTGGAAAACCGAGAACTTGTCGAATTATTTGCTAATCAGTCAGGTATGTTTATTGAACGCAAACGGGCGGAAGAAGCACTGCGGGAAAGTGAAGAAAAGTTCAGAATTCTCTTTGATGATTATCCGGTACCAACACTTTTATCCGAGTTGCCAGACGGAAATATAGCATTTGTAAACAAAAAATTTCTAAAAGATATACATATGCGATATGAGGATGTAATAGGAAAAAAAGGGGTTGATTTAGGCATTTTATCAAACGCAGCAGATCAGGATAAATTAACTCAATTACTACTTGAGCATGGATATGTTGATGATATGGAGATTAATTACTCTTATCCAAATGGTGTAACCGGAACTGACCTTATTTCGTTAAGAATAATTCATTTTAATAATAAACCATACTGCCTGACAATTATGCAGGATATAACGGAACGTAAACGCATAGAAGAAAAACAGCGTGAAAGCGAAGAAAGATTCCGTCGTTTACTGCAGGATGTTCAATCTGTCGCGGTACAGGGGTATGGCCCGGATGGCACGACACAATACTGGAATAAAGCGTCAGAAATGTTATATGGGTATAGCGCACAGGAAGCAATTGGCCGAAATATAGTAGATCTGATAATACCATTGGAAATGCGCGGTGATGTAGAACAGGCAATGCGATATATGGCAGATTCCGGACAACCAATACGCGCGTCTGAACTACTGTTAAAACGGAAAGACGGTTCGCGCGTTTCAGTATATTCAAGCCATGTTATCGTCAGAATACCCGGTAAACCTCAGGAACTTTTCTGTATGGATATAGATTTAACCGAACGAAAAAAAACTGAAGAAGCATTACGGAAAAGTAAGCAGCAATATGAAAATCTGGTCTCAAAAATTCCGGTTGGCATCTATACCTTATATAGCAATACACACAGAAAACTCAGTTTAAACTATATTAGTCCCAGAATGGCAGAAATGTTGAACACAACTACTGAATCTTTACAATCAGATTTTCATACTATGACAAAGTTAATACACAAAGATGACGTAGAATTATTTATCAAATTAAACAAAACAGACGCGTCCAAACCAATATCTTTTGATTGGAAAGGACGATTTATAATCAAAAACAAGATAAAATGGCTACATATTATGTCGTCACCGGAACCATTGGAAAATGGTGATATTCTGTGGCATGGGCTTGTGGTTGATATAACAGATAAAAAACTGGCAGAAGAAGAAAAAGAGAAACTGGTTGACCAATTACAGCAGGCACAAAAAATGGAGTCTGTAGGCCGTCTTGCCGGTGGTGTCGCCCATGACTTTAACAATATGCTCCAGGCGATTCTCGGTAATGCTGATATGGCAATGGCATTGTTACCAGTTAACAGTCCGGCACGTGAAAATATTGAGGAAATATGTACCGCGGCAGAGCATTCGGCAGATTTAACACGACAACTGCTCACCTTTGCCCGTAAACAAACCATAACCCCCATAGTGCTGGATATCAATGAAACAGTTTCCGGAATGATAAAAATGTTAAAGCGCCTTATTGGGGAAAGCGTTGATCTGACCTGGGTATCAGGGCCTAAAATGTGGCCGGTGATAATTGACCCGTCACAGTTAAATCAAATTCTTATTAATTTATGCGTTAATGCCCGTGATTCAATAACTGATATCGGTAAAATAACCATTGAAACAGAAAATTGTTCATTTAATAAAGATTATTGTGACAATCACGAAGGGTATATTCCGGGTGATTATGTCTGTCTGGCGGTTAGTGATAATGGCTGTGGTATGGAACAGGAAGTCTTAAAATATATATTTGAACCATTCTACACTACCAAAGGTGTAGGAAAAGGAACCGGTCTGGGATTATCCACAGTGTATGGGTCTGTTAAACAAAATAATGGTTTTATCATTGCGGAAAGTATGCCAAAGCACGGTACAACCATAAAGATATATTTCCCACGATATAATAACGACACGACTATCACTTACATCAGCGATAATGCGCCGGTAACGCACGGCAATGAAACTATTTTATTGGTGGAAGATAATTTACCAATTTTAAAACTGACCATGACAATGCTGAAACGCCTTAGTTATAACGTGTTGTCAGCAAATACCCCAGGGGTAGCAATGCAATTGGCAAATGAATATAAAGGTGAAATAGATCTGTTGATGACAGATGTAATAATGCCGGAAATGAATGGCCGCGATTTAGCCATACAGTTAAATAAACTTTATCCGGATATGAAATCTTTATATATGTCCGGATACACTGCTGATGTTATAGCCAATCACGGCATCATACAGGATGATATAAATTTCCTGCAAAAACCATTTTCAATGAACGAACTGTCCACCGTCGTCAGAAAAGCATTGGATTAATATATCTGTGCTTATAAATTAAAAATAGAAAGCTGTTATAAAATGTTTAGGTTGTAAATTTGTGGTAGGCGAAAAACACCCCCTGCCCCCTCCTTGGCAAAGAGAAGGCAGAGGGTGGTTGGTTTGCAGATTTTGCAATTACCTCTTAATTTTACATTTTACTTTTTTTAATTATAAAAACTCTCAGTGCATCTTTTAACTTAAAATAACTTGCCTTTACAATAGGCTTATTTCCCCAAATATAGTCACTGCTAAGGGGAGCCGGGCTGCGACCCTGTTCCAAACGGTGACTAAACTTGATGAGTATCTATATATTGAAACCAAAATAATTTTGAAAATTTTCACCCTTCACTCTTCAAATTTTCACTCTTCATCAAGCCGGGCTGCGACCCTGTTCCAAACGGTGACCAAACTTGATGGGTATCTATATATTGAAACCAAAATAATTTTGAAAAATTTTCACCCTTCACTCTTCAAATTTTCACTCTTCATCAAGCCGGGCTGCGA
>CAZNLA010000003.1:0-16884 GCA_964573385.1 uncultured bacterium | reverse complement strand
CCCTGTTCCAAACGGTGACTAAACTTGTAAAGATATCTATATATTGCAGCAAAATAATTTTTAATTTTACATTTTCAATTTTTAATTATAAAAACTCTCCGTGAATCTCTGTGTCTACTCAGTGCATCTCTGTGTAACAAATAAAAAAAATATTGCAAAATGCCACCCTATAAAGGTATAATAACAGACCAGTTTAGTAATAATTAATAAGGGGAGATAGATAAAATGACACGAATTGCGAATTTTAATGCTGGGCCAGCAGCATTGCCATTGCCAGTATTGCAGAAAGCCCAGGCGGAACTGGTTGAGTTCGGCAGTTACGGCATGTCGGTAATGGAAATGAGCCATCGGTCCAAACAGTTTATGGCAATATGCGATGAAACTGTGGCCAATATTAAATCGTTAATGGGTATTTCTGATGAATATGAAGTACTTTTTTTGCAGGGTGGCGCCAGTTTACAATTTGCTATGATTCCAATGAATCTGTTATTGCCGGGGCAAACCGCGGATTATGTGCATACCGGCGCATGGGCGGGCAAAGCGATAAAAGAAGCAAAATTAATCGGCAACGTTAACAATATTTGGGATAACAAGGCAGAAAAATATACCCGCACACCCCGTGTTGATGAACTGCAATTTACCCCTGGCGCGGCATATGTACATATCTGCAGCAATGAAACCATCGGCGGCATACGTTTTCCGGAATTCCCCACCACTGAAGCACCATTAATCGCGGATATGAGCAGCGAAATTATGAGCAGAGAGATTGATGTTAATAAATTCGGCATGATATACGGTGGCGCACAGAAGAATATCGGCCCCAGTGGTATGGCATTGGCTATTATCAAAAAAGAACTTATCGAACGCTGTCCGGATACTGTATCGGTATTCCTGCGCTATAAAACCCATTCCGAAGAGAAATCACTATATAACACCCCCAATACCTGGGCGATATATTTCATTAAATTAGTAACTGAATGGATGATAGAAAACGGTGGCATCGCGGCCATGCAGAAAGTTAACGAAGAAAAAGCAGGGATGTTATATGATATTCTGGATTCAAGCGCGTTCTGGACCCCGGTTGCGCAAAAAGATTACCGCAGTATTATGAATATAACCTGGACCCTGCAAAATGAAGAACTGGAAGAAAAATTTGTGAAAGAAGCAAAAGCGGCAGGTATGGAAGGATTAAAAGGTCACCGTTCGGTTGGTGGTATCCGCGCCAGCATTTACAACGCGGTTCCATTGGCAGCAGTACAGCAATTAGCTGATTTCATGAAAGAATTCGAAAAGAAAAACGGATAAGATAGTTTTCGGTTTTCAGTTTTCAGATATGGTTACTTCGACAAGTTCAGTGACCAGTAGTAATTACGGTCACTTAGCCTGTCGAAGTGACCGTAAAAAAAGTCCTGATAGAATAAACCTTACAGGAATAATATAATGAAAGCTATCATGGTTATGTTCGATTCTTTGAATCGGCGAATGCTGGAACCGTATGGCAGCGATTGGGTGCAAACGCCAAATTTCCAGCGACTAGCGCAACGGGCAGTGACATTTGATAATTCATATGTTGCCAGCATGCCATGTATGCCGGCACGCCGGGATATACATACCGGTCGCTATAACTTTCTTCACCGCAGTTGGGGTCCAATTGAGCCATTTGATGATTCGATGCCGGAGATATTAAAAGACAACGGCATTTACTCCCATTTAATCACTGACCATTACCATTATTGGGAAGATGGCGGGGCTACATACCACAACCGTTATTCCAGTTGGGAGATAGTCCGCGGGCAGGAATACGACCATTGGAAAGCGGCGATACGAACCCCGGAAATACCGGAAACTGTGAATAATCTTGGTCGTGATTGCTATAATTGGACTAATCGCAGCCATATGACAGATGAAAAATGCCATCACCAGACAATTACATTTTCCAACGCGCTTGAATTTCTTGAAGAAAATCACCGGGAAGATAACTGGTTTCTGCATATTGAAACATTTGACCCGCACGAACCATATTTTGCGCCTGACCGTTTTCGCGCGTTGTATCCCGGTGATGACACCCCACATTTTGACTGGCCACCATATGACCATGTAAATGAAACACCGGAAGAAGTAGAACGCTGTCGTCGCGAAAGTGCTGCCCTGCACACCATGTGCGATGAATCACTCGGTAAAATTCTTGACTTCATGGATGAACACGACCTGTGGAAAGATACCATGCTGATAGTGAATACCGACCATGGTTTTCTGCTGGGTGAACATGGTTGCTGGGCAAAATGCTGGGCACCATTCTATAATGAAGTCGCAAATACCCCATTTTTTATCTGGGACCCGCGCACTGGCGTATGCAATCAACGACGCAACGCTCTGGTACAGACTATCGACATCGCCCCAACCATTTTAGATTATTTTGACATTAAATTACCAGTCGATATGCAGGGCATCGCATTGCGCGAAACAATTGAAAATGACAAACCAGTGCGGGAAGCAGCATTATTCGGTTTGTTTGGCGCCCATGTTAATTGTACCGACGGGCGTTATTTATATATGCGCGGACCAATTGCGGAAAACGCCCCTATCTGCGAATATACCTTAATGCCAACCCGGCATGGTGTCGGCAGAGCATTTATGGATATAGAACTGCTGGCTACCGCGGAATTAGCACCACCATTCACCTTTACCAAAAGGTTAAAAACCTTAAAACTGGATGCAACCGCACATACCCTGGAGACCGGTGCGCCACGACAAATACAATTCCCCACTGCGTTATATGACCTGGCGAACGACCCGGAACAACAAAATCCAATTACAAATCCTGCGGTGGAAGAAAAAATGATATCGTTAATGAAAAAATTAATGCTCGCGAATGATGCCCCACCAGAACAATTTATACGGTTAGGCATTTAAATACTTAAGGTCACTTTGACAGGTTCAGTGACAGGTCACTGAGGCTGTCGAAAAGACCTTTATAAGAAATATTTCCCTTGTAAAACGAAGGTCCCGAGTAATAAATATTCTAAAAAAAGAGATACTGTTATGCAACTTTTCAGCCTGCCCATAGACACGCGTTACGCTTATGCGCGTGCAACATTTACTTTAGATAAAATTGATACATCAGAACTACATCTGGCAGTTAGATACTTCGCCATGATATGGGTGAATGGCATTTTTGTCGGACGCACCTACGTCCGTCATCACGATGAAGAAATGCGGTATGAAAGTTTCGACCTTACCCCGCACCTGCAAATTGGCAGCAACGCGGTGGCATTTTTGTTGCATGCCTGGGGAGAACCGGAAGATGATATCCCGGGGGTATTGTTGCCGACATCTATCCTATTCGCTACCGGTGGCAACGCCGGCAATTGCAATTTCTCTGACGAATCTATCTGGCGGGTTGCGAATGCTGACGAATATCTGCCCGCCAGGCGACATAATGGCCTGATAGGTCACGAGGAAATGCGGGATTTGCGATTGGAACCTATGGGGTGGAAACAAGCAGGATTCGATGACAGCAATTGGCTATCACCAGTTGTTGAAAACTGTGTCGAAATAAAATTTCTGCCGTCTCCATTACGAATATTGCGAGAAGAAAAAGTTAACCCGCAACGAATAGTGAAACAAGGAAAATTTACCGAAGCAAGCGCGTTTATTTCATCACCTGTAAACCCGAATGACAATATTTGGCGCATAAAATTTACTGTAGATTCATCAGAAGATATAACATTTTATTTTAATTTTCGCCTGGGGATGAAATTGTGGGTGAATAATGAAGAAAAGCCATTTCATATTGACCCGCCATTACCATGGGTCGAAATTTATCAGCCAGTTAACCTGCAATTACCAGCAGGTCAGCATACAATATCCGGCACTTTTCCGCCACCTACAGAATTCCAACGGAATATATTACCATTTGGCTGGGACAAATGCCCCGTTGGTGGCGAATGTGTGGATTGGGCAAACGCAACCGAAAATATTTTTACCCCGGGAAAGGTGAAACCAGACCCTGACCACCGCCCGATGATAGATATAATAAATCCGGAAAACCGTTGTGAATTAAGTGACGATGGCACTATTAATCTTACTGTAAAAGACGAAGAGTTCGCAATAATATTCGAGTTTCCTAAAAGTATAACCATGCTGCCTTGCCTGCAGATAGCAGACGCGTCCGCGGGAACACAAATTGATATTATTTACAGCGAACGACTGAGTGGAATAGATGGTTTAACCATACCGGCAGCTTATACCGACCGGGTAATTCTGCGGGATGGCCCGCAAAACCATGAAATATCTTTTCAATACAAATCCGCGAGAATCATAATACTAATCATTCGGGCAAAAGGCAGTTACGCGGTTATAAACAGTTTAAACGCGATTTACCGGCATTATGACTATGAAAATACCGGACAATTCATCAGCAATGAATCGCGGTTGAATAAGGTATGGGAAATATGCCGTAACACCATGGAATTCGGGTCGCAGGATATAATAATGGATGGCCCCTGGCGCGAACAATTACTGTATATCGGTGATAATATTGTGCATAATATGGCATGTTACCACCTGTTTGGCAACCATGAAATTGTTGAATGGCAACACACCCTGTACGCACAGGGACAAATGCCCGACGGCATTTTCCAGCCAAACCAACCCTGTCGCACCACCCCGGAAAAATATCGTTTATTAGACCAGACTATTCTGTGGCCTATTCAATTGGAACAACACCTGCAATATACCGGAAATGCTGATTTTGTCTTCAATTTATTACCGGCAGTAACAAAATTAATGGATGGTTTCCAAAAATTATTTGCTGTTAATGGCGACCCTCGCCTGCGTAATGTAACCGGGTGGAATTGGGTAGACCACCCCGGTATCGAAAATGACAAAATTCGCAGCATACGCCATGACGGAATACCCACCGCGATAAATATTTTGCAATATATGGCGTTAAAATCTGCCGGTAATCTGTTAACCATTGCAGGTAATACCGTCGATGCGAACCGTTTTGATGAAATCGCTGATGAATTAAAAAAATATCTGCGGAAATATCACTGGGATTATAAGCGTCAGGTTTACGTGGATTGTGTAGTGGATGATAAATTATCAGATGAAGTAAGCGTGCATGTGAATCTGCTGGCTATTGAAGCAGGCCTGGTTGATGACCCAAATGATTGCCTTAACCGCACTTGGAAACAACCGGATGTTCTGCAGATGTGCGGCCCATTTTTCCGCGTTCATCTGTTTGAAGTATTGCATAAATTAGGCAGAATACCAGAAATGCTGGCAGAAATACGTGAATTATGGGGTGGTTTTGTTGATGCAGATTTAACCTCAACACCAGAAAATCATGAGATAAATGGAGATTGGGAAGCGAGTGTGGGACATCCGTGGGGAGCATCGCCAGCAACATATCTTATAAAAAGCATCGTCGGAATTACCCCCTTAACCCCCGGGTGGCAGATAACCGCGTTTAACCCGCAATTATGCGATTTGCAAAGCATAAATGCCGTAATACCCACGCCATATGGGCCAATAACTGCAGAATTACAAAAAGAAAACGACATTACCACCGGTACATTGTATATTCCTAAAGGGATAACAATACAACAAAATAACGACAAACAGATAAAAATTTCTATAAAAATTTCATAAAAATATTTCATTTAGGCCGTTAGCAACCAAATCCGCACAAAAAAGTCAGGATTTTAGGCGGAACTTTTATAATGGTTACTTCGACAAGCTCAGTGACCGTAATTTCTACCGGTCACTGAGCTTGTCGAAGTGACCACATCTGAAAACTTAAAACTTAAAACTTGTCCAATTTATTTGGGTTAGGTATTAATGGTAATAAAAAATCGATTTCATATGATTTCATACGATTTCAATAGATATTAGCCACGGAGTGGCGACATAATGATTAACCCCAGGCGTCAGCCTGGGGGAGTAACGGCTATTAACATGAGCCTTGTAAAGGCGACTTTATAAAAGCACCTCTCCGAGGCGCAGTCAATGTTTTGGTTTAATCCCCAGGCTGACGCCTGGGGTTAACCATTAAAATGCCTTTACAAGGCATAAGATATATTTAAACACTGAAAACTTATCCAATTTGGACTGACACCGAGTGGCGAAGCCATGAAGGTGTCTGTACCATCATTATATAACAAGGTTTTGCAATTATCATATAAGTTTATAAAAGAGCGTTTATGCGGTTATTTATCGCGATAGATTTATCAGCAGAAATTAAGGCAGAAAATTATAGGTTGGCAAACATACTGGGATTAAAAGCATATCCGCAGGTACGGGTTGTCTCGCCCAATAATTCCCACATTACTTTAAAATTCATCGGAGATTTGGAAGAAGAGAAAATAACAGCATTATGCGAAAAAATAAGAAATGCAATAAGAAATATATCAATTTTTGATATAAATCTCAGCAAATGCAGCGTTTTTCCTTCCCGGGGTGATATTAATGTCATTTGGGTTGGCATTAATGATAATACCGGCAGACTTCAACAACTGGTAAACGAAATTGAAACAGTCTGCAAAGATTTTAATATCCGGAAAGAAAACCGACCTTATGTGCCGCATTTAACAATTGCCCGAGTGAAAGATAGATTTACACAGTCTGATATTATCAGACATCAAGTTCAAGAAATATCCACTGCTGAACTTAATCAAACAGTAACTGAAATAATCCTGTATTCATCAGAATTACATCCATCCGGCAGTATCTATACAGAAATTGAAAAATTTAAACTGCTAAAATAACATCAGTTTCGCTTAAAGTCACTTCAAAAAAACTGATGACTGGGTGGCGAAGACAGGAATATGGAAAATTCAGGTAAAAGAAGACTGAGAGTTGACTAAAAGCAAGAATGGATTCTATTGGATGCTTACGAATTATATTTATAAATAACCTGTCTCGTATTGTGTATTGTAATCTCTTTATTCGATATTTATAACTTTTATTGTCATATCATTCTAATATCTTATAAACTATCCCAATTATTAATATCAAAGTTATTAATAACATAATTATAATAGTTGTTTTTTCTGACTTCCCTAAGATAATTCTAAATTTTAACCATAAAGATATATTTATAATTATTAATGAAATAATACTAATAGATATAATTATAAAATTATTCATTTTCTCTCACTTAATTAAGGGGTGTTTAATATAAATCATAGATGAATAAGAAAAGTAACCTATTTTACCCTTTTTACCGATCTTATTCAGTTTAAAAATATCTTTCATTTTTCATCCTTAACATATAATTATTATATAAAAATTTTTATTATTTTTCAATAGTGTATGGAAATAGTTCAGTTAAATTTGTGGCTATCAATATTTATCCAATGAAAGTAATAACCGGTCAACAACACCCGATTCATGAATAGCTGGCGATTCTGCACTGGTAATCCATGGCAAAAATGGTTATACCAGCACTCAATGTATTTCAACCAATGAATGGCAAAGTTTTTTACTTATCGGATTACCGGCATAAAAGAACTATTTTTAATACCCTATTACTTTTTAGTAGCAAATAAAGGCCGAAAAGTTCCCTTTTTAAAGAATTTTAAAGTTTTTTTAAAACTTTCTTGATTGTAGAAAATGCAGAGACAGCATTTCCTACAGAAAAATAGATATAATAAAATTTTACAAAAGCCTGTAAAGATTTTTCAAGAATATACAGTTAAACTTTATAATGAAGTTTTTTGTTGCAGGTTGATTTTTTATCTGTGAAAATCTTAAAGGAATAAAAAAATTACTGAAGAATGAAGATAATATTAATATCGTAAATTAATATAAAAATGGAGCAAAAAAATGACCTCATTTACATCGACTATCCCCGCGCCAAGAACCGACCCTAAATGGTTTGCCAACTTCGCCAATCAACTTACACAAACCCAGGTTATTTCCGGTTTTAGCGGTCAGGTTGATCTGTTACTGCTAGGGGATTCTATCACCGAGGCTTGTTGCTGGTCAGGGGATTACCAAAAGCATATACAGGGAATGAAAACCTTGTTTTATGGCATTGGCGGTGACCAGACTCACCATGTATTATGGCGCATTGAAAATGGTATTTTAAATGACATTCATCCAAAATATGCCACATTAATGATTGGAATTAATAACTTCTGGCCAGATACATCGGCAGAAGAAGTCGCGGCAGGCGCGATAGCATGTGGCATGGCGATGCGCGCAAAAATGCCAAATACCAAATTGCTGCATTTCGGAGTATTTTCAGTCGGCGCCGGCATACTTCACCTGAACAGCAAAGTTGATAAAATAAACGAAATAATCAAAGCAGCAACACCATCATATAACGCTATATTTGTAAGTATGCGCGATGTGTTTATTACTGCAGACGGCGAAGAAATACCCGGAATGCTGTCACCCGACGGCGTACATATAACCGGAAAAGCATATGATGCCTGGGGAGCAAAAGTAGCTGAATTGATTAAATAAGAAAAGGTGAACATCGAACATTCAAAGTTCAATTTTGAATAAATTGTGGATTTTGCAAAACCTTATATTATCCTGATGGGACAGACACATTCCTGGCTTCGCCACTCGGTGTCAGTCCCTGATAGACGTTCTTCCCCTCTCCTCGGGGAGGGGATTGAGGGGTGGGGCTTTTGGGGAATTGCAATCTATAATCAGGAAAAAAGGTGAACATCGAACATCGAACATTCAACGTTCAATTTTGAATAAAATAAAGTTGAAAGTTAGACATTACAATTAAATAACAGGAGAAACGGTTATGCGCATTTTACGTGACACTATCTTTATGCTTGGCCTGCTTGCATTAACAGTGATTACATGGGCAGAAAGCGGACGTGGACTGAATAAAAAGTTATATGCAGTTCCACTTCCCGGAGCGGTTGTCATTGATGGCAATTTGAATGACTGGGATTGGAGTGGACATTTTGAGAGTTACGAACGTGAGGAAACCCGTGACACACAACGGGCAGAATGTGCGATGATGTATGATGATGAAGCACTGTATATCGGAGCAAAAGTAAAAGACACATCACCATTAATGAATCGTCACAACCCGGCAGCAGACGCAGATAAAGCATGGATGGGAGATTGCCTGCAAGTGCGTTTAGTAACCGACCGACGCATGCCGTTCCCATATATCAAAGGGAATTTGGGTGGTGCGGAAGCGATGGGTGCTGAATCCGGACAACCATTACACCTGATGATTTGGTACTTTACTGATAATAAAGAACCGGCACTGCAAATTCATAAATCGATGGCAATGCAACCAGTCCGGGCGGAATGGGGGCCACATGGTGTGGTACCACATAAAAATTTTCAGGCCGAATACCGCATTGATACTGATGGAAAAGGTTTTACCATGGAATACCGCATACCATGGGATACCCTGAACGCAAAAGATAACCACCATATTGCCGGAGACATTGCGACAGCAACATTACAGTTCCTTTGGGGTGATGGTTCCGGAATGGTTTATAAAAGCTGCGCCTATGACCTTATGAGCCAGCCAGGATTTCCATGGCAGGATACTGCTTGTTGGGGTAAACTGATTTTCGCGGAAAAAGGCAACATACCACGTGCATGGGTCAACCCGATGCATAAACCTGACCCGCCCACCCCATTGGCGTTTACATATAACTTGCCAAATGACGGTGAAACGTCTGTTGCCCTGTATGATAAAGATAATAAAATTGTGCGCCATATCGCCGCGCAAACGCCACATAAAGCCGGCAAAATTACCGAACAATGGGATGGCCGCGATTGTAATGGCAATATGCTGCCTGCGGGTGATTACACATGGAAAGGTTTATACCATGCGCCAATAAAAACAAAATATGTCATGTCTATCGGCAACTCCGGACAACCGGCATGGAAAACATCTGATGGTACCGGTGGTTGGGGTGGCGATTACGGACCACCTACCGCGGCAACAGTAACCAGCGATAAAATTATCCTGGGGTGGACCGGACACGAAGCAGGATGGGGAATAATAGGCACTGACCTTAACGGCAAAAAGTTATGGGGTATCAGTCATAAAAACGCCTCTATTCTCGCCAGCGATGGCGCGCGATTTTTCGCTAATGGAGAGGGTGAAGGGAAAGAAATAAACGTTTACTCGACAGCATCCGGCCAACCAATGGTTTTTGGCAACAAACGCCAGGGGTTGTTGCCCCCGGATGGCGGCGATGCCACGTCCAATATCCCCACTGGATTGGCGTATGCAAAGGGTAAATTATATGTCAGTTTCTCAGGTCGCGATCTGGTGGGCATTTACGATGCCATTAGTGGCGATATTGTTACCAAAGTTACGGTTAACAAACCCGGGCGTCTGGCAATAACTGCTGATGACGCAATATTAGTTATCAGTGAAGGCAAAATTGTCCGTAGCACTGTAGAAAAATCAACCGATTTTATAACCACAAATATTGATTCCCCCTCCGGAATCGCAATTGACGCAAAAGGTTTAATCTATATTGGTAATCAGGGAAAATTGCAAAATATCTCTGTATTTACTGCTGTCGGAAAATATATCCGCAGCATCGGCAAAAAAGGTGGTCGTCCGGTAACCGGCAAATTTGATCCTGCCGGCATACTTTACCCCGGCGGAATCGCCATTGACAGTAAAGGCAAGTTATGGGTGCCGGAAACATCCATACCCATGAAACGCATTAGCGTGTGGAACAGCAAAACTGGAAAATTGCTGAAAGAATTTTTCGGAGGATGCTCTTACTCACCATTCGCCTGGATTGACCCCACAAATAAAAATGAAGCATTTTTCGATAATACCATCTGGAAAATAGACTTGAAAAAGGGAACCTGGTACCCGAAATCAACATATTATTCGCCAAAATCTGCCGATGCGATAAACCCTGGCAATGGCGGATTTTTCTTCCCGTTCCGGGTATTTACAGCAAATAATGGCAAACAATACGCGGTTTCAGAAATTTGGGCATTTGGCAAAGTAATGTGGATTCGTGAAGGTGATATCTTCCGACCGCTATATTTCCGTTTCCGCAACCATCCCAACGAAGTATTATGTCCGCGCGCACCATTTGCCATGATGGGTGATAAAAAAATCTACCCGCCGGGCAGAGATTATGTGTGGGCCGATACTAATAAAGATATCGAGGCACAACCGGATGAAATTAAAGAAGTTCCGGCCATGCCATATTTCCAATGGATGGACGCCAACCTTAACCTGTATGGTGATGGTGTTATATACCGACCAAAAACAGTGAGCAAAGATGATGTTCCGACATATGACTTTGCGAAACCGGAGCATATAGCAAAGATATCTACCGGATCCACCTGGACCGACCCCAGTGGCAAACAAATATGGGGATGGCATGATGGTGCCAACCTTGCCAAATATACCACTGACGGAACCCGTGAGTGGCTATACCAGGGATTGCGCACCTGGCGCGACGCTATTAATGTCGGGGCACCCGGTCCCGGCACTATGTGGGGCGCAACATGCCCGGTTGGTATAGTGGGCAGATATTCTGGGTTAGTAAGCTATTTCGGCACAGTTGATTTGGTGCGGGATGACGGATTATTTGTCTCACAGGTATTCGAATCCGGGTCAAAAGGCAATAACGGACCCAATATATATTATGTTGAGTTTCTTGCCGGACAAATGGTACAACCACAGGGAACAAATAAAATATATATTCTGGCCGGCGACCAGGATTGCCGCGTCAGCGAGGTAATCGGCCTTGATACTGTTAAAGACCTGTATGGCGGTATATATAACCATACCCCGGAATTGGCCGCAAAAGCAGCGAAAGCGTATGCCGAATATGATATGCAAATTGCTGGCAGTAAACCACTGGTGCTGGCACGCGGTGGCGTAAACGGATTAAATTACACCGACAGTGTTGGCAAAAAAACAGACGACCAGCATTCATTCCAGGTACAGGCGGCATATGACGCGACCAATTTATATTTCCGTTATGCCGTTACCTCACCTGCCGCTTTGACAAATGCTATCGTTGACTCACAAATGATTTTCAAAGGCGGCAATTTGTTGGATATACAGGTAGCCACCAATATGACCGCCGACCCAAAACGAACCAAGCCGGCAGTCGGCGATATCCGTCTGTTAATTAGTCAGCGTGAAGGCAAACCATGGGTAGTTATGATGCAACCCAAAATAGCTGATTTCACCGGCAAACCTATTATTCTGACATCACCGCAAGGCAGTGAACCGTTTGACGCAATAACAGTAATTGATCGTATACAACTGCGCGATTATATAAAAACCGCCACCGGTTTCACCGTCACCGCGGTAATCCCCCGCGACTTGTTAAAGCTGACAACCATCAAGGCCGGCGATACATTGCGTATGGACGCAGGTTATATTTACGGCAACACCGGCGGAACCGGCACCGCCAGCCGCGCGTATTGGCATAACAATAGTTTCACCGCCAACGTGGTAAACGACATACCCCACGAAAGCCGGTTAGAACCCGCGGAATGGGGTGAGGCTAGGGTGGAATAACAGAAGATTTTTAACTTAGAACTTTCGCTTTAAAAGAAATTTGCATTAAAATGGTCGCTTCGACAGGACTTTCGCTTAAGGTCACTGAGCCTGTCGAAGTGACCTTAAGCGAAAGTCCTGTAACTATAAGATATACGGCATAGGATATTCGGTAGGGGAACTGATATCTGTAAATACGCAATTCATCAAACAAAAAGAATGAAATAAATGAAAAAGAATGAAAATTACAGTCACGGAAACTGGCACGGTAAGCATTGCTATTTTGGTTTTCACCACGACCTGCACGCTGACCTTACTGATACCGTTCTTGGCACGCGGTGTGAGGATTTAGCGAATATGTTGCGTTTGGCAGGGGTAGAGTTTGTCCAAACAGACAGCAAGGGACACCCGGGTTATACCACCTGGGAAAGCCTTACCCCCGATGCAAGTATAGCACCCGGGTTGGTGCAGGATGCGTTGGCCCAATGGCGCGCGGCAACACGCATGTTGGGGTTGCCACTGCACGCGCATTACTCCGGCATATGGGACCAGGCTGCCGGCGCCAAACATCCGGACTGGTGCCTGCTTACTGCCGATGGTTCACCCGCAACCGCGCCATACACCATTCCGGGGTGGCCAACCAACGCGACCGCGTTAATGTGCCCGCGCAGTCCATACGCCGACGAACTAATGATTCCACAAATGCTGGAAATGATAGACCGGTATGAAATTGATGGTTTTTGGGTAGACGGCGATATCTGGGCCATGCAACCATGTTATTGTCCGCGATGCCGACAGGCATATACCGCGGAAACCGGTGAAATTGACCCACCGGTGAATACCGATGACCCACGCTGGGCATACTGGTGGAACTTTACTAAACGCAGTCTGGAAAAATATCTCACCAAATATTGTGATGCTGTGCATGCGCATAAACCCGGGGTATTGGTATGCTCCAACTGGTTGCAAACATTGCATAACCCGGGTGAGCCAGTTGTGCCAACAGACTGGATAAGCGCGGATAATACCCCGGTTTGGGGGCTTGATGGCAGTCGCTGCCAGGCACGTTTTGTCTCTACCCGCGGCAAACCATGGGATATTATGCTCTGGGATTTCTACGCGTCGCATGGTATTGTAAACTCTTCATCACCATGGGTGACAAAGCCTGTTCAAATGCTGATGCAGGAGGCGGCAGTCGTACTTGCTTTCGGTGGCAATATTCAGGCCTGCGACGCGCCATGGTCACCATGCGGGTTGCGGACAGGCCAGCACGTGCCGTGGCGCATGAAACGAATAGGAAAAATGGGGAAATTCGTGAAAGCACGCCGTTCGCTGTGTCAGGATACAACGACCATACCACAAATCGCGGTGTTGCTCTCAGAAAATCATGCATATTCCACCATAACCGGACATAATCTGATGTGGGATGTTAATACCAACACGGTGGAAGGCGCGGTGTTATCCCTGCTGGAAAACCAGTATGGAGTCGATATTCTTGATGAATGGGCATTATTGCAACGGATATCAGAGTTCCCGGTGGTGGTAGTGCCGGAACAACATAAAATGTCCGATACAATGGTCGAAACATTAAAAAAATATGTTGCTGAGGGTGGCAAATTACTGCTTTCCGGCGCGGCCATATTCAACCGTTTTGGGTCAGATTTCTTAGGGGTTACTGACGGCGAAATTGTACGCAACGCTACATACCACTTGCCTGCCGATGATGGTGCCGTGGCACTTTACAGCGACAACTGGAGATTAGTTGAATTAACCGGAGCAAGCGCGTTATTAACAATAGGGACAACGCCATTATTGGATGAATATCTGTTGCCCAACCCGGGTGCGACCATACATCGATATGGAAAAGGTAAGGTCTTATACGTCCCTGCCGATATTTTCCGCGATTTCGCGCATAACCGCTACCCCCTAACCCGTGTGTTGATAGGCAAACTCTTGCAACAATTAGCCGGAAAAATGGACATTACCGTAAAGTGTCCCACTTGTGTTGACATCGCATTGCGGCGTCAGGGAAATAAACAAATTATTCACCTCATCAACCGTGCGTCTGGTTTGCCAAATGTGCCAAATAGTGGCGCAATTGATGAAATACCACCGGTAGGCCCAATAACCATAACCATTAACCGCAAAACCCCACCCACCAAAGTCCAACAAGCTTTCGAATCAGCAAACCTGCAATGGACATACACCCCCAGGAAAAATAACACCCTAAAAATCACCCTTTCACAGGTACATATACACACCGCAATTGTTGTAACTGGTTAAAATAAAAAAAAGGGGGCAGACAAAAAGTCTGCCCCTTTTTAAACATTTGAAGTCATATAAAATCCATTTATGCAATTTTAAAACACTTGACCAATAAAGATATTTATTATCAAATTCAGTCACTGTGTGGAACAGGGTCGCAGCCCGGCTATCCAGTTTTCAGTAAACAGAAAATGTATCTTTCTATTGCAATGCCAATCATTTTTAATTTTACATTTTGCATTTTTAATTTATTTTAAACGTCCGTATTTCATACGGCAATATGGTGAAATGCAGGCCTTCTGCATCAAATTGCACCGAGGTATCTTCACGCTCCAGCAGGTTGCATTCGGTGGCGGATTTTATTGGGGTGGCGAATTTTATGGTTACGTCATCGTTTATGCCATGACGTTCTACCACGCGGATTATTATCGCGTCGCTCTCTTCTGCTTTTTTCAGCGCTTCTATGGTGATGCTTTTTGCTGTTACCTGAATGAATGAATATCTGGTGGGCAGTGGTCCCGGGTGGTTATCGGCGATTATCGCTACTGCCGGGTCGTTGATGTCCAATGCCTGCCCAATGGTATCCGCGCAACGCCAGGTGCCGGCATGTGGGTACAGGGCGTATTTAAAACGGTGTTCTTCCTGGTCAGATGTCGGGTCGGGGTTTAACGGACCGCGCAGCAAAGTCAGCGCAATCATTTTTTCCAGTGCTTCGTGCCCATATTTACAATCATTCAGCAAACTTAAACCGTAATCTGCCTGAGATATATCCATCCACTGGTGCGCCGGCACTTCAAACTTCGCCGCGTCAAACGAATTGTTGCGGTAGGTGCTGCGTTCAATATTGCCATAAGGGATATCAAAAGTGGCGGTACGGGTGGTAATTGGGGTGTTAAACCGCACCTTCAGCAATTTTTGCTGTTCATGCCAGTCAACCCAGGTGTCAAACTCAACGCGTTTGCCGTCATTTGTCAGCGAAATAAGTTGTTTCAGCTTTGAATTGCGGAAATTTCTTGTTACCAACAGCGATGACCGCAGTGGTCCCTGTTCGTATACCTGTACCGTCGCGCCGGAAATATCAAACTCGACATCGGTATAACTGGGGGCAATATCCCACGCTTCGTATTTCCCCGGCACATCTTCGTATAATTTAAATACATTACCTTTCAGTTTCGGGTCGATGGTTTCGCGTTTTGCCTGTTTATCATATAACGAAATAATTTCGCCTTCTTCGTTAAATTTAACAGAAATGAAATTATTCTCCAGCGAATTTGCGGTGACAGCCACCGGCACTTTTGTTATGCTACCAGGCAATACAGTAAATACCGCGAATCCAACCGGCGGCAGGTTGTTCGCCTGGAACGCCAGCACGGTTTCTCCGGTATCAAAGTCAGTAATGAACTGGTGTAGCACTTCCGCGCCTGCCGCATCTAAAATATGCATGTCAGTTTGTGGATAAGCAACAGTCACTACAGAATCACGCTGTGTCATTAACTGGTTGAAGACTACTATTTTTGTCCCGGTTCCACTGGTGTCAATACGTGTCACGATATCATTCAGCGCGGCATCGCGAACGCCGGTGCCGTTTTTCACCGTGCGGTCATATGTTTCCAACAGGTCAAGGTATACCGGGGGAATATGCGACCCGGGCAGCGAATCGTGGAACTGGTTGGTCAGCACATCTTTCCAACCGCTGGTAATCGCTTCTGTCGGGTATGCCAGACTGGAGCAATTCGACCATAACTCCGCCGACCGGTACAGCAGTTCGCAGCGGCGATTCAGTTTTTTCAACCGCGCCTTGGTGGTATGCACGCCGCGATGCTCTTCAAGGTACAATTCGTCATTCACAATCGGAAGGTCGACCAATTCCGCTTTTGCGGCAATGCTGTCCAACGCGCCTTCAATGGTATTTGGCACCGTCGGGGTAACGCCCGGGAAATTGCCGTAACGCTTCATATATTCCAGCATTTCCACATCCGGTCCGCCACCGCCATCGCCCCAACCGTAGTTGTACAGACTTTCGCAGATAGTGGTTTTATCCGAGAAATTTTTCCAGTGTTTCGCCATATGGTCAGGTTCGTTAGTGCCAATGAAATGGGTCGGCGGCACCAGCGACAATACCCGGGAAC
>CAZNLA010000002.1:33622-46700 GCA_964573385.1 uncultured bacterium | reverse complement strand
TCGCTTCGACAGGCTCAGCGACCGGTCACTGAGCTTGTCGAAGTGACCTTAAGCGCTAAAGTCCTGTTAAAAAGATATGGTAAATTTTAATTAGGAAAAAAAATGAAATTACATCCTGGCAAAGTTAAGACGGTTGCGATTATCGTAATATCGGCGATTATGTTATCTGTTGTTGGCGGATCAATATTCGCTGCTTCATCCCTTCCCGAAGAAGGACGGATATTGCATAATATTATGATAGCAGGCATAAATGTAGGTGAATTAACCCGCGATGAAGCAAGAAATCTATTATCAGATAAATATCGGACAATACTTGATAAAGAGATTACGCTTAAAGTTAATGGCACTGATTCGAAATATAAAATGGCACAATTGGGATTAAAGACTGACTTTAACTCATCTATTCAGACAGCTTTTGAAACCGGAAGAAAAGGGAACCTTATTCATCGGGTTGCCGATTCGGTATCTCTGTTGAATAATCCGCTTGATTTGCCGGCACCCCTGCTTTTTAGCCGGACAATGCTGGATAAAGAGATGTTATTGTTAGAGGATAAATATGATTTTCAACCGTGCAATGCCTCGGTGAAGTTTAACCAGGCAACGAAGAAAATAGATATAATCCCGGAAAAAAATGGCGGTATGATGAATTCGAAAAAATCTGCCGACATGATTGAAACCCAGGTTATGAAATTAATTTTGCAGGGAAACGCGGAATCACCGGCATCATTGGATTTGCCATTTGAACCTGTAGCACCAAAAGTGACCGGTGCTATGCTGAAATCATCAGACACTGTATTGGGTGAATATACCACCAGTTTTGCCACTTCATCAAAAAATCGATGTGTAAATGTTACGACTGGTGCGGCAGCGTTAAATGGCTTAGTTGTTGCTCCGGATGAAGTGGTTTCATTTAATAAAATTGTTGGCCCCCGCACAGAAGAATTTGGTTATAAAATAGCTCCGGTTATAATAAATGGTGAATTAAGCCAGGGTTTGGGTGGTGGTATGTGCCAGGTTTCCACAACCCTGTATAATGCGGTTTTATTGGCTAATTTGGAGATTGTTGAACGCACCCACCATTCTATCCCAAGTCATTACGTGCCATTGGGGATGGACGCTACCGTCGTGTATGGCGCCAAAGATTTCCAATTCAGAAATAACACCGTTAATCCAATAGTAATACAGACAATAACAGCAGGCAGAAAATTAACCATGCGTGTTATAGGCAAAGGGCCGAAACCAGTAGTTGCCATTGAACGCATTGGTATAACTACTGCTGGATACAAAGTACGCACGGTGAAAAACGCGCAATTGGCCCCGGGCACTAAAAAGATATCCAAAAAAGGATCGCCGGGACGCGGAGTATCTATTTACCGTGTTATTGGCACCGGCAAAGATGCAAAACGGGAATTAATTTCAGAGGATAAATACCGTGGTGAGACCAGGGTGATAATGGTTGGTCCGGCAAAATCCAAAATTGATTTAGCCACCCCACCTAATACCCCGGATGACACTGACGAACCATTAAATCCGGAGTTATAAAGAAATGATATATTGCCCTGTCGATATTTTAGCAATTGGTGCCCATCCGGATGATGTTGAATTGGGTTGTGGCGGAACTTTAATTAAATCTCAGCGTCAGGGAAAGAAAATTGCCATTGTAGATCTTACCCGGGGTGAAATGGCATCCCGCGGGACTGCAGAGGATCGCGACCGGGAAGCGATTGAGGCAGCGGATATCATTGGCGTAGTTGACAGACGAAACCTTGACCTGGGTGACGGCACCTTAATGGATAGCCAGGAATTGCGCAACCTGATCGCTGCGGAGATACGTCGTTACCAGCCAAAAGTGATAATTGCCCCTGCCCCTGGTGACAGGCACCCCGACCATGACGCCGCCGGAAAAGCGGTACAGGCCGCGGCATTTTACTCCCGGTTAAAAAACAGGTTAATATCGGATGCGGCAACCGGCGAACCATTAAAAAGTCATTCACCCGGATTAGTGTTATCTTTCCTCATGCATGAAGCAGAAAAGCCATCATTTATCGTTGATATCACCAGTGAATTCCCCGACAAAGTACGACTGGTAAAAGCCTACCAATCACAATTTTTTAACCCCATGCCCGACGACTACAAATTCGTAGGCACCCACGACTACCTCCACGCCATCACCGCCCGCGCCTCGTTCTACGGCAGCATGATACAAAAAGGCTACGCCGAAGCCTTCCTGGCACGCAGTCCATTAAAAATTGACGACCTTACAACATTGGTTACGGGTAAGGCGGGGTTGTAATGGCGGTGGAGAGAGTTTACCACAATTTTCTGAAGTAGAATAAATATATAGCCTTTATAATAATCTCTGTTATTACCACCTGTTTCCATATTGTTACATTTTTATAAAATTGTAACAATATTATACTTGTGCCCATTTTAGTTGATAGTTAATTGTATCAGTATTATTCATTACCTTAATTACCTTACATATTAGTTGTTGAATAGGTATATATCAGTTAATATTGGTATATTTATGCATTTATTTGATAAATTTTATATTTTAAAGCATGCAAATGGTATATATTGAAAATTATTTTTTTAAAATTATTTTATAAAAAATGTAATTTTTTTATAAAATAGTTGTTTTTGTCTTGACTCCCCATATTTATTTTTATAATATAAAATTCATTAATTTAATTTATTTTGGATGATAGAGTGTTTTGGCAATAATGCCAGACAATGTACTTCTCCATTATAAAATAAATGGTAATTTTAAATTATCGGGGAGATTATTCTTATGAGAACCATCGTATGGTTTTGCGTTTTGTTAATGGTAGTTCTATTTGCCACTCCATATGCCACAGCGAAAACCGAACCAGGTTGCGCAGCTAATGAATGTATTTCAGAATTATACATTGAAAACATTGCTGACAGGTATGAGGAACAGCGATTAATGGCTGGTGCTACCGCAATTGGGCTGGGTGTTGGGTATGTAATGATTGGCAATGGTGCTAACCAATTAATAGCATCAGATAAGAAATATGATAAGACTTCTTATTATTATTCCGGCGAAGTACCTGATAAAACCGGTGGTAATATCTTAATGGGTCTTGGTGCTTTGAGTATTGTAGGTGGCATTATTCAATTAAATAGTACGGCACCTGCGGAAAATTCTTTAGCATTAGTTAGAAAAGTTTCAGACCTGAAAGAACGTGAAAAAGTAGGGGCAAAAGAGTTATCTAAACTGGCCAGTTCTGCCCGTTCTGATAGAATGACATGGAGTATTGTATCTCTGGTTCTTGGTGGCGTAGCCTATGCGGTTACCCCAACTGAAAAGGATTCAAAAGGTGTTAATATGCTGGCTGCAGCGCCATTTGTTGCTGGTGGTATAGCAGGTTTATGCTCACGTTCATATGAAGAGATAAATGAAGGTCGTTATCAGCGTAGACTTGAACAAAACAATATGGCAAATAGTACAATCGGTTTTGGATACACTGCTGATAAAGGTGCGAAAGTCGCGTTTAACTATAATTATTAATTAAGAAATATCATAATTTTGAAATAGGTCGGCATAAACAGGCAATAATTATGTTGCCAAATTACAGGTAAATCAGTCAATATTTAAAAAGGAAAATAAAAATGAAAACAATGCATTTAATCACTCTTATGTTGCTGATTGTTGTCAGCAGCATTGCTTTCGGTCAGGAAGCAAAGGCTACTAAAGAATCTATTTCTTTAGAGTATTCAGGTTTATCCTGGAAAGATAATGCAGGTGTAGTGTTACCTGAAAGTATGTATGTTTTAGGTGTTACATCACAAAAAATTGACTCAAAAATTATAACTGTTTTTAAAATTGGTTATGGTATCAAATCGCAAACAGTTAAAGGTGTATCAGTGGATGGTTCATTGTTTAAAGTAACCGGTGGGGCAAGGTATCAGGATTTTATTGATGAAAATAAAAAAATATTTTATTTTGCAGGTATTGATGCAGGCTATGCAATGGCTACAATAGGTCTGAGTGCTGGTGGTTCATCGTTATCAGCAGATAATAGTCAATTAGTGTTTTCTCCATGTTTCGGTGCCGGTGTACAACTTAATGATAAATTTAGTGCAGAACTTGGCTATCAATATAATAACCTCGATTTTGATGGTGTAAAAATGAGTGGTGGCGTTACCTTCTCGGCAGCTTACCACTACTAAAATCCACTAACTTAGCCGACCTATAACAAAAAAATCACCCTTAAGTTTAATTTAAGGGTGATTTTTTGCGATTTATAATTTTTGCAATAATTTCATACCACCCCCATCTCATCTCAACCTTTCATCAAAAAAATGGTATATTTATTTCGTTGAATATAATCATTAAAGGTGGGGTTATGCGGGCGGAGATTTTATCTATTGGAACTGAGTTGTTGTTGGGGCAGATTATTGATACTAACGCGGCGTGGTTGGCGGAACGGTTGGCGGAGTTGGGGATTGGAGTTTATAACCGGCAGACGGTGGGTGATAATGATGAAAGGTTGGCGGATGCTATCCGGTTGGCAAAGAGTCGTGCTGACCTGATTATTTGTACCGGCGGGTTAGGGCCTACCGGCGATGATATCACCTCGGCGAATATCGCGCGGGTATTTGATGCGCCATTGGTGTTGAACCAGGAAGCGAAAGATACTTTAATTGCGCTGTTTGCGCGCAGAAGTTATCCGTTGACAGAAAAACAGTTCAAACAGGCTATGTTGCCGACCGATTCGTTGACGATAAATAACCCAACGGGAACCGCGCCGGGATTTATTTTGGATAAAGATGGCGTTATTATTATGGCGTTTCCCGGCCCACCTTTAGAACTATACCCGATGTGGCGCGAAACCGCGGAACCATATTTGCGCGCGCGTGAAGAAAATGTAATTCATTCAATAACACTGCGTTTTTGCGGTATTGGCGAGTCGTCACTGGAATCGCAATTACAGGATTTAATGGATAACCAGAGCAACCCGACCATTGCGCCATATGCCAAAACCGGCGAATGCCATATCCGCTTAACCGCCTATGCGCCTTCAGTAGAAGAAGCAAAGAAGATGATTGCGCCAATGCAGGCAGAGGTGATGGCACGGGTCGGGAAATTTATGTATGGCGTGAACGATGAAACCCTGGAAGTGGCAACCGGCAAGATTCTGCGCCAGCGTGGATTAACCCTGGCAGTGGCTGAATCATGTACTGGTGGCGCGTTGGGAAGCCGTATAACATCCGTCGCCGGGGCATCAGAATATTTCCTTGGCGGTGTTATCGCCTACGAAAACCGTATAAAAGACGAACTGCTGGGAGTTCCGGGAAAATTATTAACAGAATATGGAGCAGTCAGCGAGGAATGCGCGAAAGAGATGGCGGATGGAATACGCAGAGTCACTACGGCAGATATTGGAATATCAATAACCGGCATTGCCGGTCCGGGTGGCGGAACACCGGAAAAACCGGTAGGTTTGGTATATATCGGCATCAGTGCGCCACATTTTAACACCATCGCAGTGCGTGGAATATTAGGCAGCGATCGCGAAATGATACGTATACGCGCCACTACTCAGGCACTGCTGATATTGCGCGATTATTTGACCGGGGCAGGAGTAATTATATGACAATGCCGGATTTATTAGGCATGACAGCAGAAAATGCGGAATTAGTAATAAAAACAACAGGCTTTGATTTTATACGC
Organism: uncultured bacterium; assembly: GCA_964573385.1. GTDB lineage: Bacteria > Armatimonadota > Hebobacteria > CAIYQO01 > CAIYQO01 > JBAXQQ01. The sequence continues at coordinate 41,002 of CAZNLA010000002.1, read as the reverse complement.
ATAGATTCCCCACCCCCCCGCTTCCTGAAATTCCCTGCCGAAGCGAAAGTAATACGGCAAAGAATGGTTGACGGCAAAGTAGAGATACTGGTGGCACTTACCCCAATCATAATAACGGATTAATATATAGCAGGCATTTTAACAGGTAACCCCAGACGCAAATCCGGGGTTATTTTTTATGCTAACACCTAAGAATCTATCCCAAATAAATTGGGCAAGTATGCAATTTCCATCATTAAATAGACTTGTTACACTCCCTTCGTCACCGCAGTGACAGGGGGAGTTGGTTTAAAATCCTGACTTTTTCTGTATGGATTTGGTTGCTAACGGCCTAAAACCTAAGAACCTAAGAACCTAATCCCCTAATTTCCCATACTATCATCATTTTTAAAAATTCATTATCATGTGGGTATACTTTACAGGTTATTAAGGGGGCTATAATGTTCCATAACAGTTTTATTACTAAGATGACTCCGTGGTCAATTACAGAATCTTCGGAATGGATGCCGGCAGTGGCGTATCCCGCTTTGGTTGGTTCCGGCAGGCTTACATTGGGTATTGATTGTACCGGTTCGCAGGAATTACCGGATAGGATAGCGTCGTCGGCAGGTAGTTGGGTGGCGCCTTTTCATGTTACGCAATCTGATCTGTATATACTGCATGAGGGGATGATAAGTGAGCATCTTTCCCGTAATGAAGTGTTGGTTACCGGCAAAGATGTGCCTGAGGGTGAAACATTATATGGTTTGCGCAAGAATTTTATGCCACTTGGGTATTTGGCACAATCTTTCACCATTGATAACCAGCAGATAAGCGGAGAAGGTATTATTGAATCCGGCAAGAGATGGGTGCGAGAATGGGATTTGAAACGGGCAATATTAAAAAACAGCTTTATTTTAGATAAACGGGTGAGGATTGAAACAGAAATCTTTATGCCTTATGGTGGCGAAACTGTATACCTGAAAATCAACCGAAAAGCAGTCAAAGATAATGGAAATTTTAACTGGTGCCTGCAATTAAAGATGGAAACACGCGGCGGAATACCGATATTCGACCAGTCCGACGAAATAATGACAGGTAAATTAACACTGCTTGCAGCAATTAATAAAACATCCGCATGCCCGCCAAACGAACCATACACAGTAATTTATGGCGCGACGGCACATGGCGCGCAGGTTGAAATGTCACTATCCGGATGGGCAATAAATATGAAAGGTCCATTGGAAGTGGAGCAAACAGCCTTCATCCGTCTGGATTTTCAACGTTTGGCAGGGACAGAAAGAAGTGATGCCGTGACACGTCAATTATCATTGGAAAACAGCCTGGCGGAATTTAGCGAAAACGATTATTTTTCTGCGCGACAGTCACATATTAAGGAATATAATGATTTCTGGAATAAGACGGCTGATATTGAGGTGGAGTCTGCTGATTCGTTGGAGACAACACGCCGTTATATGCTGCATTTGTCAGAATATTTGTTACATTGTGGCAGCGATTTTTCTTGTGGCGGGTCACCACAGTTTGCGTTTTTCCACCAGAATGGTTGGGGTGCCAGCAATTTCCATGACCAGCATTACGTTGTGGATGGTATTGCCCGCGCGAATATGTGGGATGCGGCACATAGCCATGCCCATTGGTTGCGACGGGTGATGCGTGATACCGGTCGCGCTTTTCCATGGATGATGAATTATGACGGCACTATTACCGCGGCACCGGAGATTGACCGCGCGCCAATGTCAGACGCCGGACGCGCTTTGCTGGCGATGCGTCTGTATGAATTGGCCGGGGTTGAAAAAGAAAAATTGCTGAGTGATGTTGTTTATCCCATTATTCGCCGGGTTGCGGAGATGGCAGTTACTGACTGGTTTTATGAATGTGAAGGCAGAATGATTTTCCGCGGGGTGGAACTGGATGTAATGGGTGACCATGCCATTGAACATGACGCCTCAACCGTATTGGCGTTTTTAACAGTTATTCGCAAGGCACTTGCCTACAGCAAAAAATTGGGGATAGACGAAGATTGCCATTCCCGCTGGGAATATGTTATCGACCATACAAATATTGGTGTTGCTGACGGTCGTTATGTAAACCATCGCAACGCGTCGGCAACGGAACAGGCCAGTGGTTGGCTATGTCACAGTTATTATATCTCAGAATGCCAGCGATTCCTGGATGATACTATTTATGCCGCTACAGTTGATTACAGCCATCGTCAGGTTAGTTGCAATATACCGTGGATAGGTTTTGCCGTAGCAAGCAGCGAAATGCGGTTAAACAGACCTGACCGTGCAGAACAATATTTTATTGACCATCTGGAAAATCGTCTGCATGGTCCCGGGTATTATGAAGAATGTTATCCGTTATGGTCTGCGGCAGTGCCACCGTTTGAAAGTGCCCATGGGTCTCATCTTACCGCCGCCTGCGAACAGATAGTGATGACCGATTTCTGGGAACCACGCATATTTATTGGCAAAGGGATGCCATCAAAATTCCGCAATTCCCGGGTGCGTTTCAGTAATTTGCGCGCGCGTGATGGCATTATAATAAATGGAATATCAGAACCACGCCGGATTGCCGTCAGCATAAATAACACCGGCAATGCGGTAACCGTGGAAATAGTCTTGTCTATCCCCTGCCAGGCAGGAATAACCTTCACTGTTCATCGCGATGGTAATGAAACAGCACACGGTTTCCATGGTGAATCTGTTAGCGTGAAGGTATCTCTAAAAGCAAATGAATTGACTGAACTGGTTGTAGAAGGATAGAAAATATACAGCTTGTAATTAATACAGGACTTTCGCTTAATGTCACTTCGAGAGGCTCAGTGATTGGTCGCTGAGCCTGTCGAAGCGACCATTTTTAAGTATATTTCTCTTTCAAAGTGAAAGTCCTGATATAATATCAAAGTGGCAAATAAGATTTTTTGTGGTGACAATTCTATTTTTAGATGTCGACATAGCAGATAGTAGCATAGTTTTCGGATATAGTTAAGATTGTGTATTTTCTATGGCAGATGAATAGAGCGTTTTTAGAAAAGTCTGCTTGCTACAATAAAATATTACTGTATTTTAACCCTATAATTCACTGTCCCGGTGGCAAATGGTGCCAATGTTCCGGTGAATTTCCATAAAATAGGTCCGGTTTCATTAACAACGGGTGTATCCATGTTGCATGATGTAATATTAAGAGGAAAAGTATTATAACCAGCGCTGACAAATACAGTAAATGCAGGTGTAGCGTCAGATATAGTGATATTCTTTAATGTTTCGGCGCTGATATTAGAGTAATTAATTGTGTATAGTAATATTTCTCCGGGTTTTGCGTATGTTTTATCTACAGTTTTTATAATTTTCATACCGGCGCTAGTTGAAATGGTAGTTAAATCGGTGTGGTAATAACTGCTGGTTAATGTCGGAGTGGTGTTAGTATATACAAAATCTGCACGAACAGTAATTAAGTCCTGTGCATTATCTGTCGCATTAGTTGGAGCAAACTCTTTAATAATTATTTGAACAGGTTGTTCACTCGCTGTTACGGTCAATGGTCCGTTAATGACTGAATCATTGTTATCAATAATTCCATTACCATTTTGATCCAAATAAATAATATTTGACCAGTTAGCAGATGTAGGTGATGATAAATGTTGAGTTGAAAAAGTGACCACACCTCCGGAACCTGCAACAAAGCTGTGAGTATAGAATATTACACTTCCAGCAGTTACTGTCTGTGAATTATCAATCATAAATTGGTTCGCTGGAACATCAGAAAAATTAACACCTGTATATGTGGTTCCTGTTAAATTTGTGAATGTAATAGTATCTGAATTTCGATTATAGACACCACCTGTAGTACCGCTATTAGCTCCAATAGAGATTGTTCCAGTTGGATTACTTTCTGTTACATTTAAAGATCCATTTCCAGCAATAAATGGAATCCATAATGTATATTTTCCCAGATTATCAGTTATACAACTGTCATATATAACGCTTGTATTTCCATTAATAAGTTGCATTGTTACAGTTGATATTCCGGTTTCACCTCCATTTTTGGTGCCGTCATTCGGTATGCCTCCAAGTTGACCATTATCGGAAAAAACTTCACCGGATAATTTTCCACCATGCCATAATCCAAAATGCTGATTAGGAAGCGCAACATTCTGAATTATAATATTTGTCCGGGTTAAATTAGCTGCTTCAGTATTTATCCACCCGGTTAATTGTGCTGGCTGAGTATTTGTAATAGTTGAATTATTAGAAATTATTACAGTATATATGCCGTTATTTACATTTGAAAAACTATAAAATCCGGTTAATGGGTCTACTGTTACTGCCTGTATTGCATTACCACCAGTTGATAGTATCAATTTAGCAAATAATCCTGTAATAGACGTTCCTGTTTCATATTGATCCAAACTCCCATTATGGTTTATATCTTCATATACAGTTCCGGATATTGAATTTCCCGGATTTCCAATAACATCAGTATCAGTGCTGGTATTATTCGTTGTAATATTGTCAGTAAAATCTGCCGATGGAGATACCGTAACAGAGTTAACAATATTACCGGTAGCAGATCCTGCAACGAAAGCAGTTAATGTCAGTTTAGCAGTTCCTCCTGTTGCCAATACAAGCCCATTCCATGCGCCGTTTCCAATATTGTAAACGCCTAAATCGGGGGTATAGACAGGTGTTGTTAAGGAAGCCGGCAAAGCATCTACAAGGAAAATATCACTTACTGTACTCGGACCATTATTTGTTACTGTAATGGTATATGTTATTTTATCTCCTGGTAAAATATTTGTTTTTCCATCAGTTTTTGCTACTGCAAGGTCAGCTATATATTGAATATTATCTGAATCATTGCTGGAATTATTAGTTTGATTTGAATCAACAATACCAGGTTGGGTAAGAACAGATACATTAGTAGTTATTGGGCCTATTGCCAAACCAGATACTTTAGCAATTATTGCCATTGTTATGCTTCCACCGACTGGTAGATTTATTCCTGTCCAGGCATTTGTAGAGCTATTATATGTGCCGGAACTTGGGGTAAAAGCAGTAAATGTTATTTCAGATGATGGTGTAGCAGACAAAGTCATGCCATATATAGTGTTAGGTCCATTGTTAGTGATTGATGCTAAATAAGTTATATTACTCCCTGCAATTGCTATTGTTTGTCCGTCAGAAACAACTACTGATATATCTGCCATTTGCGGAGGATTTGTAACTATCGCCTGTTGAGATGGTGCTATTCCTGCGCCGTCCGGGTCTATTGTCGCAATATTGGTAATAATACCACCGGGGGGTGTATTATTATTGGTTTTTACCTGAAAAGATATTGTCGCTGTTTCACCACTATAAATCTGACCAGCAACTTTTCCCGGACTGCTAATCATGCCGGGTGTTGCATATGGCATATTACCCGCAATATCAGCAACCGTGATGCCATTCAACTTTGTAGTTCCGACGATATAGTCAACTCCCTGGGGCATGGGATCATAAAATGTTGTACCAGTAGTATTTGCTGTACCGGTATTTGATACTGTAATTGTATAAGTGACTGTAGTGCCAGATACTACACCTCCGGGAGGTGAGGCAGTTTTACTAGTCTCTAAGCGTGGTATAAGGGTTATTGTGTTTGGTGAAGTAGTTAAAGTGCCATTATTTAATGGTAATGTCGGTGAACTTTGATATTGATATGTCCATGTGGCATTATTCACATATTGTGCAGTTAATGGTGATAGTGGAATTGCACTAACCTTCATTTTGTAAGTTACAACAATTTTTGAACCTATTGCCACTGTTCCAATATTAATTCCGGATATTGCAGATGCTGCAGGTTGTGCTACTCCTCCTACAGTTACGCTACCATTAACGAAATCTAATCCTGAAGGAAGAGCACTTTTCAACACAGTATTGATTGCGTCTGCTGTTCCGGCAGTATTATCCAAAGTAACAGAATAGGTTAAAGTATCACCAACATATGCAGTTGCTTTATCCACTGTCATAGTGTTAGTGGGAAAAACCGGCGCACCAATATTAATTTGCAATCCTATTCCAATAATTGTATATCGGTCACCAGTTGTTGTCCCTTTCGCATAGGCAGTTGTTTGATTATTCGTCATACGTGCTGAAACATCAACATTAGTTATATCCCATCCCTGACGTGCTCCGCTACTGGAGCCATTTAAGGGATGGTTACGTGTGCCAAATGTGCCGGATGTATCTAAAGTTCCATTGTCTTTATTTATTTGTGAAGAAAAGAAATTGCTGACAGGATTATTTGGGCCCGATATTGCTGACATTGTTGTGGTAGTAGGGCCAAATTGCATCTGGTCTCCGGTAATTGATGAATCGCCTTCTATAGCGGTTACCAGCATACGGGCACTGATAGGACCAATTTTAGGCGTACAAAATCCACTGACAGATGATAATGTACTGGTAGTAGAATCGGTAAGTTCGCATCCAACAAAAACAGTCATATTTTGTGCTGAAAGTGCAGAATTACCGTAAACGACGGCCAGAGTCCAACCTGCCGCATTAGCAGAGTTTTCACTTGCAATATCAGTAGCCGGAACTTTTCCGACAGTATATACGCCCGCGCCTGCGGATTTTACATAAGCAGTCACATCAGCCGAACGTACATAATAATATTGACCACCATTTGTTGCGCCAGGCAAGGTTTTCGCTGAAGCAGATGCGGGAGTGACACTGTAGGTAGATATTGGAGTAATTAATGTAACAGCATTATTTAATGCCCCGGTCACATCCTGGGTTCCGTATTTATAACTGCCACCCCATATCAATTCGGCATATAACACTGTACTGCCCGCAGGCATTACCAAAGTTGCTGAAGATGAGTTAAGCAGGTAGTTTAGTGTTGTACCACTTGGATAAGTTCCAACTTTTAGTGTTGTATCTGTTGTAGTAAAAGTTCCAATAGATCCGGCAGTACCGGGATTGTTCTGGTTGCTTACTTTATCAAGTCCCAATGTATTACCGGTGAAAGTCATAGCACCTTTTGCAATAGTACTATACCGTGTCACATAAGCGGCATTAACCTGAATTGTTATTATAAGAAATAAAAATATCAGTGTTTCTATATATTTAAAATATTTTCTTTTAAATATCTGCATCTTATTTTTTTCTTTCTATTTGTAAATCATCTTCTTGTGAAGCTGTTACAATTTTCAATGTTGCATTAACAGGTAAAAAATATCTGATTATTACAACTCTTTCAAGTGCTGTATTATATGGATTCAAATCTGTTGAGGCAAGTTTATTTCCAACAGTACTGAATGTTTTAATTCTATTTTTTGCTATCCCGTTTTCAACAAGAAAAGTCTTTACTGCATCGGCTCTTCTTTCTGATAATTGTTTG
>CAZNLA010000002.1:0-33612 GCA_964573385.1 uncultured bacterium | reverse complement strand
AATCAATTGTTCTCAACAAATCAGACGAAAAGGCAGTTAAAGTAACTGTAATTTCCGGATATTTTTTCATTATATCAGCAATATGAATCAACTTTAGTGCTGTCTTTTTACTTATATTATCTTTATCCAATGCAAAATGAATATTTTCCGGAAGAGTAATAACTGTTGATTCAGATTTATTATCATGCAATATTTCATTAGCTTTAAGTGCCACCACCTCAATAGTCTGATTTTTTTTCGCAGTATTACCGGAGAAATCTGTTGCTGTCCATGTAACAATATTCTTGCCCGCAGTAAGTTCTGCTGGTGCATCATTAACAATTGTCGGATTCGGGTCTACTATATCCACTGCAATGGCATTGTTAAGCTGGATATTTTTTACCGGTGCCATCAATCTTATATTCTCTGGTATTGTTAACGAAGGTGGTGTAGTATCAACCAATGTAACCTTTTGTATTGCGGTTGCTGTATTGCCTGCGGTATTTTTCGCTACCCAGATTACATTTGTTGTACCTATCGGAAAAACTTTTGGTGCATTATTTGATATTATTGGTGTCTGGTCAATATTATCAAACCCGACAGCTATGCCGATATTTACTATTGTACCATCTCGATCAGTCATTTCATGTATTATATCAACAGGTGCTTTGATGGTAGGTACGCTGTTATTTATCACATTTATTTTTTGTTGACCGGTCACCTTATTTCCGGATTTGTCTGTCGCTGTCCAATTAACAATGTTGTTACCGATAGAGAACAATTCTGGTGCATCGTTAGAGATTACCGGGTTAATATCACAGGTATCATTAGCAGTTGCCATTCCAATATCAACATGTATATTCTTTTCTGTTGATAAAACATTTAAATCTGCCGGTACTTTCAGGTTAGGAACAGTTGTGTCCTTTATTGAAATTTTCTGAGTTGCTGATGATTTATTTCCTGATGCGTCAATAGCTGTCCATGTTACTTCTGTTATACCTGTTGGGAAATCATCAGGAATATTATTTGTTATTAATGGATCTTTGTCTGCAATATCAACCGCCACAGCATTACCTATTGCTATTTTATTATGTAAACCTGTTGCTTCAGAAATTATATCGGATGGAATATTTAGCTGTGGTGGTGTGGTATCAACGACACGAATATGTTGTATTGCAGATAATTCAGTAGTTTTTGTCTTCGCCAACCATTTAACATTTGTAATGCCAATTTTAAATAAAGTTGGTGCATCATTTGTTATGATTACATCATTTATATTAGCATTTTCAATTAATGGACTACCTATATTTACAACTGTAAATTCACCGTTAGCTTCTGTTATGATATCCTGAGGTATGGCTAATGACAATTTTGCTTCAGATTTAACAGGTGTTTCAACAGATGGAATTATATCATCAACCGCACTGCATTCTTTGCAATTACGAAGACGTTTTTCTATTTCATTCATCAATCGCTCCGCTGCCATAACAGCAGATTTTGCATGTCTCCATCCCATCTCCTTCTCTTCATGTCCTGCACAAATTAATTGTACCTCCAATTTTGCTACTAAATCTTCAACACATTTAAAAAGCTTATTCTTTTTTGTTTTTTCAACAAAAGACCATATATCCGAACGTATATAAATTGATTCCATAATTAAAGGTGTCGTCATATCGATATTTTTCTGACCAGTTTCATAATTTTTAATTATTGCATCTGACCTATTTAATGCTTCCTCTATTACACTGCCACGGTCATTTTCAGTATATTCATCCCATGCAAAATCAAGCCATGCCTGTGATTTTGCAAGGAAATATTCAGTTAGTGGAATGCCCTTGTTATTTAATTTTATTATTCGTGCCTGAATTGATTTAAGAGTAGTTAAATCTGCTTGAATTTTAGAATCACTTAACCTTTCTTTATCCGGATTAAGTAGTGGTGTTTTAACAGTAGCTGTTGTCATTATTGCAGTTAATATAAATATTATAACTAATAAAATTCTACACATAATCTTCTCCTTTTTTATTTTTTCTCTGTATTTACAGGATTAATTGACCTATTTATTCCCGGATCATTATGAGAAAAGATATCTTCATCAAATTTGTATCTCAAACGCAGATATATTCCCTGGTCAGTATAATTGTTTTCTGCCAGATCATCGTCGTGAAAACCCATGACATTATATCCCAAGCTTAACCAGCAATTTGCTCCAACCAGATACCCTGTCTCTAAACCGATTCCATATTGTCGTCCATTAACGCCGGATGATATCAGTGAACTTATTGTTGCTCCGATATCCCATCGTTCTGTGATATCAAAAGTTGACTTTGCAGATATGAGATGTGCAGTTGTATTATTTATAGCTCCGGCAGATTTCTCTGCTGAAAATTTACCGCTATATTGTAATGAATGAGTGGCTCTTTGTACTGGTTGAAAATTAAAACCAATATCAAATATGTGAACTATTCTGTCAGTATTACCAGTATTGGTGTTATCTTTCTGGTACTTAATTTCATACTTGCTCAATACATTCCATTTGTTAGTATCTACTGGCCGGTATGCAAGTCCTGTTTGTAATCGTCCTATTTCAGTTTTATTGGTACTTGCCTGCATATTTGAATACAGACTTTTTGTTAGCCATGTCCAATCGCGGTTAATTTTTTGTGCATAACCGATAGTACCCAGTATATTGTCACTATTTCCGCTATTTCTGAACTCTATTCTTGCTGTTCCTTTCCATAAGGGATTAGCTGTATATTCAATTGCACCTGTAATTGCAGTAGAATCTGTATCTGTTTTACCATCCAGACTTTTTATCCGTTCAAAACCTGTATTTAGTTTAACCCCTTCTTTAATTGGCCATTGATTGCGTAATCCGACTGCAGCTTCTGCTTCGCGTCCCGCGAAAGCGTCTCTTGCGCGATATTCGCTAAATATATGACCATCCCGAATATAATCAGTATCTATACCAACGATGGTGGTATTTTGTGATTGGATCTCATTTAAAGCATAACGACCGCTTAATGAAGAAACAAATTCATGTCTGGCATATAATCTTCCGCTATTATTAAATTGGTAATCGCCTCCTAACGCAGCAACCTTCTTTGAAGAATTATTTATATCGCATTCATATTCGCCATAAATTGTCGCTTGTGGAGTATATGGCAATGGTGTAGTTACTTTTGCCAACAGACTGGTAAAATCAACCGGAGTTGCACCGGATGATGATGGTGAAGCAGCAGTTGTAGTTTCTTTAGCATATCGACTGCCTAATTCGATTTTCATATTATTACTAAAACTCTGTTCAATACCGACCTGAATACCATTTCGTTCACCACCAGTAATATTATCTGCTGTATGAATTAGTTCACTGGTGATTCGTTTACGTGGGTCGATTTGCAGACTACCTTTAATTCCGGCTTCTTTTCGTCCCTTACTTAATGCTGATGCAGAATTTTCAAAACCCTTATCAGTAATTCCCCCATATATTTTCAAAGAATACAATGCATCCTGATGCGTAAAGTCAATTCTTTTACCCCAACCAGTACCGATACTGTTTCTATTGGTCTTTGCTATTTCACCAATTAGTGAGTCATTTTTTGTCGGTTGCCAGGTAAAATTGCCGCTGTATAAATCTGCTGAATCAAGTGGATTCGCATCATTTACCATTGAACCACCAACAGATATCTTTTCTGTTAATTTTAAGGTTCCATCAATGCCTGTCACCCAAAACTTCTTACTATTCTGAATTACTTCATAAGAAACACGAACAGAAACTGGATTTAATGAATCATCAACAGATGCAACAGGTGATCTGAAAATTAACCTGCCGGTGTAAGGTTCAAATTCATAGTCAATAAAACGTAACTGTGTTACAGATTTAATAATTATAGATGGTTGATTTCGGTCACGGGTAATTATCTCTATCTTTTCACTGTTTTCTGCAGTAGGTGTTGTAGATATTTGGTACGGTCCGGATGTACCATTAGCTGGTATTTCATCTACTTGTGAATGCAGATTATCACGACTGGCAAATAAGTTTAAATCATATTTTTCTGTTGAAATAGAGTTTTTAAAACCAGTAAATGTTCGATTGTAAGCTCCCAAATTTTGCGCTTTATTTAATGGCGTAGTAGTGAAATCACCATAAAGTGCATACGATTTGTTATGTTCAACTTTCACATAAATATGACCCGTCGATTGTGCATCAAATCCTTTTATTGATGAATCACCATACACCGGGTAATATTCATCCGGTTGGATATCACGAAACAACCTTGTTGTTGATTCTTTCTGTGAATCATACCCAAGGGTAAGCAGATATTCACCTTTAACTTTTCCTTTCAAAAATAATGCTCCCCGCATACCAGCACCACCATTTTTTCCGCCATTAGCAAAATCATCAATGGTATCATCAAATCCGTCATGAATATCAGCAGGCAATAATGAATCGGATTTAAGCTTTCGAAGGTTTATAACTCCATCAATCACACCCAATGCTATCATTGGTCTTAAATTAGGTAGGAAAGATATTTTTCTTTTTGAATGCATTAATCCATTTTCAACTTCAACTTCTGCATTTGCTGGTGTGTCTGGTGCTATTAACTGATATATTCCATACCCGTTTTCTATGAATACCTGTACCCCTGTCTCAAAAGCGTTAAGGTCTTTTACTTTCCATGTACCTGCTGTAGCATGTAATGTAATCGGCATGCGGGAAGTGATAAGCAATCCTTGTTCATCTAACAATTCGACTTTAATTTCAACGATGCTATTACCATCTGCTGGTACATTATCTGTATTGCTGGTAATACGTAATGCCGTTGCTTTTCCTGGTGCTTTAACATTTATCTTTACCTCATCCCGTATATTGCCAAAATTATCCCAAACACTCATCTCTATAAAATTGTTACCCGGGTGCAGGTTTATCCCAATATATTCCAATATCTCAATCTCTTTTTCATTTATTATTGCACGTGTTCCAATACGATCATCTGAAATTGTGATACCATTTACACATAATTTGAATACACCACCTATTTTACCTTTGATTTGAATATTAATTTGTGTGTTGGATACAGTTTCACCATCTGACAAGTTAACAAAACCAGCTTTTGAATCTAATTCCTTTATTATATCTTCAAAGTTACTTTTGACTGGTTTATTAACAGGCAATGTAAACGAATCATTATTTTTGTCAGCAACTGGTATCGATTGGTTAATATCCGGTAGTTTATCTCCGGAATTAACAACTCCCTTTTCCGGCCTACCACGTATATCAGCAGATTCAATATTAGAATCACGCTGTAATGAAACCTGCAATGATTTGTCTGTTTCATCACGGAACCATTCACCTCGCTCGCGTCGTAATTTTACCTCAGCCATAACACTGTCATTTCCAGAACCTTCGGCAAAATCTACTTTGTGTAATTCATATTTATGCATATCTACAAAACAACTTCCAGGGTCTCCTCCATGGCGATTATTAAGGTTGATTAGTTCTGACTGTTGTGGCAATGATGTATTATCCACTTTTAATACGTGAGTTCTGGGTGTTATACCATAAATGCTGTATTTTCCTTCACTGTCTGTAATGGAAAATGTCCCGTCTTCCATATATATTCTGACCCCCGGGATACCGGGTTCTTCTTTGTCTTGTATTCTGTTTCGATTTGTATCCACATATACTTTACCAATAATAACCCCTTCTTCGCGGAAAGCATCCTGGATAATTTTAACTGTTGCAGTAGCTATATTTGATACCGGTGAACCAAAATCTGAATCTCCGGTTGCAAATGCGCTGTTAATTTTGTTTCCTGTTCCTGCTGATAAACTGACTCTGACATTATATGAAACTATAACCTGTTGTCCCGGTATCAGTGTGCCAATGTTATATATCAGTTTTGGTCCAGTGTTACCTGTGGGATTAGCAGTCGCTACTCCATCAATTTGTGAACTTCCGACACGATATTTAAAACCTTTTGGCAGGTTATCAGTTAATATAATATTTGTCAGCTTTAATTTTGTTGAGTTTTTCAATTTAACTTTATAAATTATTGTGTCACCAGTGGTTGCAGTTGGAACAGAAGCAGTCTTCTCAACAAATAATCCGGTAGGCGGATGCTGGTCTAAAGGAATGTCAACTACTAATTCCGGATCTCCAGATTTAACTATGAAAGGTTTGCCGTATGATGCGTTAATATCTATTTTACGATCATCCGGTAATAAAGCAGGAGGTAAACTAGATGGTGTCAGGTACATATCAGGTGGTATCACTAATAATTTATATGTGCTGGGTGCAATTAATGGAAATATATACCCGCCATCATTTTTTGTAATAATGGTATTTGGCGACGGGGTAATGCCGTCCGGTAAATATACTTTTGCCAGACCGCCTGCATCACCACCATTCCCTTGTCCTGTTATATCAATCAGCATCACCTTTGCGTCCGCTAAAGGTACATTAGTAAGGCTGTCAAATACAATACCATATGGGTCTACTAAAACCTGTGAACTGAATATACTTCCATCACAAGAAGTAAAGGTTGAAGTTAAAGTATCGTTACGTATGGTTTCTATAATACCATTTCCATTTGACGCCAAAAACAGGTTGCCGTCCCGGGTAGGTATAGCAGGGATAATTGCAAAAATACCAGTATTTGGTCCTGTCTCTACAGCATTAAATATTTCAAAATCGCCAGTTTTGCTGGATTTTACGGAAACAACGATGATATCGTTAACTTTCGGATCTTTATTACATCCGGATGCAGATATTTGAATATTTAAAGGATTGTTTATTTGTGTATTTTGAGCTACCTGGTTAAAATTTGGGTCTTTGTAATAATTTATTAATGCTGGTGCCGGGGCATATACCTGCAGTATTATTTCATTTGATGGAACAGTTAAACTCCTTAACAGGTTCGTATCAAAAATATTCAATGAACCGGTATTGTAAATATTGCCATTAGCGTTTTGATGTAATTTTACAGTAAAAGATAAAACCAAATTACTGTTTGCCAGGAATTTGGTCGTGCCGATGGCTATTTGCTCAATGCTATCAAATGACGCCGGTGGAGTAGTGACATATCTGCCGTTACCATCACCCCGCAAGTGATAAAGAATTATTCCCTGTGTTGGATTTTCTATTTTAGATAACGTAGTATTAGCAGGTATCGTATCTGATAGTAATATCAGTGTTTCCGGTGCGTTATCCACGACAACAGGTATTCCTGTAGCAGATTCAGGACCATTATTAACAGCATTCAGTTGAAAAGTTAACTCTCCGTTAGGGCTTGGATTAGAAGGCATCGCTGATTTATTAACAAAAAATGTGGACGAAACGGTAGTATGGATAGTATCTACAGCAAATACTGTTGATGAATGATCTACTGGAATCGCAAATATCGCTATTTGACTTGATACTCCTGTTGGTGCTGAATATGGAACACTGGCCCGTAACAGAATGTTTATTGATTTTCCGGGTTGTAAAGTGATATCTGACATTGCTGATACCGATGTATCACCGGCATCCAGCATACCATCATTGTTTGTATCATGAAAGATATAAATATTAATTAAATTTACAACATTATTTTGGATATTATTAGCAGACAAACGGAATGTTACAGCATTGCTTCCGGTATTACTAATATTATGGGAAAACAACAAATTAGAGCCGGGGACAGCTGGTATATCCTGACTTCCATAAATTACTATCGTACTTGCTGTTTGTAGCAGCGTACGGACTTCGTTGGAGTCTAACCTTGAATTAAACCCTGAAATAGTATCATGAAAAATTACATAAGCTTTATTTGTAATAGTTGTCGATAAAGAAGATACGGAAAATTGTATCAGCATAGTAAATAGGATAATTCCTATGACTATGTATCTATTTACATTATTATTCCGGATAGTATGTCTTCCGTAATGTATCATTAGCACCTGTCAGTAATTACAGATTCTACCTCATCCCGCGTAAAGCGGGATGAGGTTATAGTAAAGTGAAACTTACCAACACAAAATGGCCATGGCCAATTTGTTACTGAACTATCTTAACTTCAAAGTAAACCGTAGCGGTTTGCCCCGGGTTAAGTGTGCCAAGATTCGCAGATATAGTACCTGCTATACCATTCGCAGGATGACTGCCATTAGTACCAACGCACTCATGATAAGTAGCACCGGCATCTTTGGTAAATACAGCAGTTCCTGTAGGAGTGATGGAACCATCGCCAATGTTGAATGTTGTAAATGCAGGAGTTGCATCGTTAATGACCACACTGGTAACTGATGCTGTACCTGTATTTGTTACAGTAATTTTATATCTTATCCCACAGCCAGGAATTGCTCCGGCGGTGATATTTGCCTGAGAATATGCACTATCAGGGGTGCCATCTGCAGCAACATCAATGGCCTGTTCTTTCAACAGTCGTATAAATCCTGCTATAACAGTTGAATTGTCTGTCGCCTGTGTTGGAGCAGGGGCAACAGTACTATAATTCCCTTGTGACGTAGTAACAGTGATAACAGCTGAATCTACCGAACCAGGGGTAGCACCAGCAGGTGAATATACCTTTAGGAATAAAGTTGCAGACGCACCCGGCACTAAACCCGGAGTAGTATTTGCACCATTTGTTCCACCTGTCATAGAGTCAAGGTTGTTAATAATTGGATCACCATTATCTAAGACACCATTATTATTTTTATCCCAGTAAATTGCTGAAGAGAAACCTGCAAGAGAATCTACAACTGTCAGTGAGATGTCACTCGCTAGCGAATCACCTTCAATCACGTTACCATTATTGGTAATTGTGTGCGTATATACAATAGAACCACCAGGATAAATCTGACCACTGTTATTTGGTACAATCGCAATACTACGCATTTGATTAATTGTCACAGCATCATGTTTAATATCCGATGCACCTGTTGTTGGCGAGTATACACGATAATACAAATGGTAATTTCCAGCAGGGGTAGTGGTAGGTGTCGCAATATCCGTATGTACATGCTTAAATCCGCCAGGAGCAATTATACCAGTATTTGTAATAATGGTTTCAACATCATTCTCAAATGTGACTACCCATCCTGCAGGAAGGCTGATAGTAGCAAATGACGGATCTGTACTTACCTGAAGGACATATGTATCAGCTACTGCGCTGGTATTATTGACATATAAATCGAAGTCAACATGAACAGCCGGATTAACTGCCTTTGTAGTTACAGCGTTGCCTTCCGGTCCCGCACCAACACCATTTGCTGCGGTTGCACCATTAGAAATAGATAAATTATTTTTAAGTCTACTGTGCTGCGATTTATTAGATTTAATTTATCTGTGGCTGTAGCTGTCTTGGTCGGATCATTTGTTGATGTTGCTGTTTTTTCAATTGCATATCCTTTATTTCCCCATGCATCTGCCGGCAAGGATACTTTTACTACAACACTGTATGATGATCCGGGGGCGACAGGTCCGGTATCGGGAATGCCGTTGCCATTTGTGTCGAGTAACGGTGTAGCACCATCACTATGATACAATACAATTGTAGAACCAATAGGATATGTGTTGTTACCCAATGTAATATCAAATGTGTCAATTGAGTTTCCGGTATTGGTGATCAAGTTAGTAAAGGGAACCGTAGATCCCTGAGATGAGTTTTGGATAGTAGCTCCGGTAATAGTTAATGATGATGTTGGATCAACTGTAAATGGGACATTGTTTGTAGTTCCACTGACGGTAGTTCCACTCCCATCATTATATTGGTATAAAGCGGTGTTATTGATATTACCCGATGATGCTAATGCATTAATATTAACCTGAAATGTTAAAGTTCCACTGGTACCTGTACCAATATTCGCGATAACAGCTGTTATTTTACCTATAGCAGTAACATCGTAATCGTATGTAATACCAGCAGCATCTGCAGCAATCGAATCTGTAAGTGCTGTTCCACCGGATCCACTCCATCGTCCACTACCGGCAATGTACGTCATTCCGGCAGGAATTGCATCCACAACGATAACATTGGTTGCGGCACTATTACCAGAATTGGTATAAGTAAGAGTAAATGTGTAAGGTCCTGAACCCGCAAGACCGTGGTAACTGTCAAGAGATTTTGTAACATTAATAACAGCGTTGCTTGTAACTGTTACAGTATCAGTATTATTGGCGATTTGTGTGCCATTAAAAGCGCTGGTGCCTGTTACCTGTATTATACCCGAGCCTGCACCTGCACCCGGAGGTAATGTGCCAACTACAACAAACTTGAATACACCATCTGCAGGTATCGCTCCGGTATTAGTTATTGCTACAGCACCCGAATCAGCAATACCGTCACCATTGGCATCAGGATAGATTGAAATATTAGTAAGGTCAAAGCTATCTGTTGTTGCCTGTGTAACTGTCAATGCAAACGAATCTGTACCATTACCGGTATTAGTAAGAGTATGGGGGAAGCTTACTAAACCACCCGCGGTAGAGTATTTACTGTTGTCAGATGTCAGCGTTAGACTGCTTACCTGTTGTACAATCGTATATACGACGTTGGATGTAACAGTATGTGATACACCCGAACCGTCAGTATATGTGGCAGAAGCCTGGTTGCCGATACTGGTGCCCGACATCGCTGCATGTGCTGCAGAATATACGGGGAGGGATAAAAGGGGCACGAGCGCAAAAGTGAAAATTATCAACCATAAGTGGCTGATTCGGCCTGTGCCATTCGCTGTGTGGTTCATCATAGTTTTTCTCCTTATAATTTGATGAAAACTTTATATTAATATAATTTTCTTTTCATCAAGAAGTGACTAACTATTATTGAAACTTCTCTTGATTTTTTATTTGTAATACAAAAACCTGTGAATTTTATTTCACAGGTTTATTATCAAGCATAGTAACCCTAGCGGAGACTGTTATTGAAGTGAAGGCTTTGATTTTTGATATTTTCCATCGTAATGAACGATAATCGGCATACGGGACATTAACGACTTCTGTTTTCCCCTTTTTGTTTGTTATTTTCATTTTTAAAGGCATATCGGAGTATTTTTTTTCATCAATACTTGCCTGTGCGTTTGATGGTTTGGCACTATCAGCAACATATTTCATTCCGGTTGGTATGGGTAATACTGGCATAACATCTATTATATCTTTTTCAGTTCCGTTACTAACGGTCACGGTATATTGTAACAATTCACCCGGTTTTGCCTGTTTAACTTCAGTCAAAACATCTTTTCCCTTTTCGTCTTTTGTTACTTTTTCCAGCCTCAATACAGTTGTCACAGGATTTTCAGCGGCAGATAGTTGTTTATAACCGGAAAAGACGAGAATACCTAATAGAAGTATTGAAAAAATCAACCGTGTAAACTTTCTCATAATGACTCCCCCCTTCTAATATTGAATTGATAGGTTATTATTACATTATATAGCTGTTTTTCTTGTTGTCAATACGTATTTTTCATATTTACCAGTTATTTTACAAGAAAATTTTGATCTGTAAGGCGCACATTTTCAACTTTCATTTTTTAGATTGCAATGTTTACAATTATGACATCGATTAACTTTAATCAAAATCCCTAATTCACACTGATAGAAAGAATCTGATGATGTTCATTTCTGCAGATGTTTACAACCATTGACGATAGTGGTATATAAATATATAATGTATCCAAGATTTTTAGAGTTAACTTTTTGTTTTCTTTAAAAATAAACTTATGGGAGGTATAATTATGTTAACTAACAGCAGGCATCGTGGTTTTACACTAATTGAGTTATTAGTCGTAATTGCCATTATTGCTATTTTGGCGGCGATTTTGTTCCCTGTTTTCGCACGGGCAAGAGAAAAAGCACGCCAGACTACCTGTACCAGCAATCAGCGACAGATTTCCGCATCTTTACAGATGTATGCCCAGGACCATGAAGAAACATTGCCTGGCACCGCCAGCATCTGGTCTGACATTAAAGTTGACCCGGGTGTTTTGGTTTGTCCATCGTTAGGGAAAAACACGCCGAATGGTTACGGTTACAGCAAACGTGTATCCGGAATATCAATCGGACAGGTTACTGACCCAACAAAAGCTATTTTAACAACAGATGGTAGCACCAGTATGGTCGGCAACGTTCTTAACAAAGCAGCAGATTCAGACGCGCGTCACAGCGGATATGTAATCTGTAGTTATGCTGATGGGCATGTTGGTCCGGATAAAGCACCAATGTTACTGCCACGGCCAGAATTACCTATAAAAACCGGCCTTGTTTTCTGGTTATCTGCAGATTCAATAACCGGTGTTGGCAATGGCACTTCGGTTAGCACATGGACAGATTCATCCGGCACAGGTTTAACAGCAACTTCCGGCGCAACCAAACCGACATATTCATTAACCGGTATGAATGGGTATCCGGCAGTTAACTTCAGTGGTGGTGGCGCGGATTATATGACCACCGCAGACCTTACCAGCAAGTTCACAGGTTCAACATCCGGAACTGTACTTTATGTATTCACCCCCGGTGCTGCCGGTTATGGCGTTTTCGGACCTGGTTTAGGCGGTGAATTTATTTCATTCAGTGGTGGCGACATGTATCCAAGTATGTTCCGCAATGCACGTATTGGGCCATTGTATGCCGGTACTATGCCGACAACATCTACAACAGGCATTCGCGGTGGAATAGTATCCAGTTCTGTTGCCAATACTTACACTGTATATATTAATGGCGTTGCCAAATCACCGGCACAAACAACCGGAACATGGACAGCACCAGGTGTATGCCGCATAGGCAATAACAGTATTCCAAATGGCGCATTTAAAGGGCCAATTGCAGAGATTATACTTTACAATACCGCTTTATCAGCATCAGACTATACAACAGTTGATAATTACCTGAAAGACAAATACGATTTATAATTAATTTTGTAAAATATCTCTTATTAGACTGCCAACTGCACAGTTGGCAGTCTATTTTTATTTATCCCGGTATTTGTTATAATACTACTGTATCATTTTCTACAGATACAATTTGATAATGAAAAAAAGATATTTTCTCTTATTGCTGATATTAATATGCCAACCCTTATATGCAGTTGACTGGCCGATGTTTCGCGGTAAAAATGCCGATGGCATCGCTGTGGATACAGGATACAATGCCGAATGGTGTAAAAATAAACCTAAAATATTATGGTCTGTTCCCTTAACAGATGATGGATATGCCGGTCCCGCGGTGGCAAATGGTATTGTTTTTATAATTGACCACCAAAATGGCAAAGATATTGTGCGGGCATTGGAAATGAAAACCGGGAAAGAAAAATGGAGATTTTCATACCCGGAAACCGGGTCGCACCTGTATGGCTACGCGCGGTCTACCCCAACAGTAAATAATGGACGGGTTTATACAATTAGTCGCAATGGCATGGTGAATTGCCTTGACGCAATCAATGGCAATAAAATTTGGGTGTGCGATATGGTGAAAGATTTTGGCGGTAAACGGCCATTCTGGTACTATTCGATGTCGCCACTGGTGGATGGTGATGCTGTAATTATCTGTCCGGGTGGCAGGGATTCGGCAGTAGTGGCTTTGCACCGATTGACAGGGAAAACTATTTGGCGTGGTGGTGGCAGTGATGAACCGGGTTACGCTACCCCGGTTGTAGCCACAATAAAGGGAATAAAGCAGTATATAATATTCGCCGCCGCCGCGCTTATCGGGGTTGACGCGGTTACTGGCAAACTGTTATGGCGTTTTCCATGGACTACCCCATTGGAACCTGAAGTGAACACAAAAATTGCGCGTGACCATTTTAATGCCAATGCCGCCGCGCCAATAGTAATCGGTGATACCATTTTTATAACTTCTGGTTACGGACATGGCAGTGCATTGGTAAAGATAAACGGTGACAAAGCAACAGCAATCTGGCAGAGTACCGCAATGCAATCGCAATATTCATCGCCTATATATAAAGACGGTTACGTTTATTGCACCAGTGACCCACGGTCATTAATTTGCCTGGATATTAATACCGGTGCAACTGTATGGCGAAAAGATGGTATTAATCGTGGTGGTGGGTTGATAGCGGTTGATGATATGCTGATGGTTATGGATGGCGTACGCGGTGAATTAATAATGGTTAAAATGACCCCAAAAAGTTATGATGAAACAGGTCGCATTACCCCATTGGGAGGTGAAAGCCGTACATCACCTGTAATAGTTGATGGTTGTCTGCTTATTCGTAACAGAAAAAAATTGCTTGTATTGATATAAATAACATTTAATCAGGATATGGATTGAGTGGTGGCAATGTATTGCGAGCATCTTGCTCGCAAAAACCCGAGCAGAATGCTCGGAATAATCCCGGTTACACAGGTTTTACAAATACCGCTATTGTTTGTTGAAGGTGGCTAAATAATGTTTCGATTTATTTTAAAATGTATGGTTTGCACATTTTTGCTGACATCCGGTTTATCCGGTTGGTGCAGAGAGGTGAATTTTCGTTTAGTTGACGCGAAATATATTGCCCCTGTTGAGTTTTGGCAAAAAAACCAGGATATACCCAATGGTATAATATATTACCGTTTTCCCACAACAGTTTTTGTGGATGGTCAGGCGATTGAATATGCCGCATACGGTGGCGATAATGATGCAGATAAAATTACAGACAATCAGTTAGTGCCGGAACCAAAAGTAGATAGCGACCGGATGCAGGCAATTGTCAGTGATGTTGGGGTAAAAGCATTAGTAACAACAGAAGTTGATGAAGGAAACCACCTGATTTTACCTGGTGAATTAAAGTTTAGTGTAAATGAAGAAGGTATTGAAACGACAGAACCGGCATTATTAAAGAAAAGTGCAATTACCTGTTATCTGCTTTGCCAACCTATTGATATAAATCTGTTACAGGGGATAAATGGTCCGGGAAAAATTAATGTAACTGTTATCAGTGGTGATAAAGAGATTTTTAAAGAGAGTTTCAATGCTAATAAACCTGCGGTGTTACGGTTATTTCTGCCGGTATCTTCCGCGGGGTATACAATTGTGACAGATAAATTAGGCAAATTACGCGTGTCAGTTACCAAAGATGGTGTGAAGGTATTAACAACACAGAATGATGTAATGACCGAAGCATCAGGATTTACAGTGGTTTTGCGGCAGGGAGACCCCAACGCGGCAGAAACAACCGCGTTATTGGATGTCCCCGCGGGGAATGAATTATACCTGTTTACTGATCGCAACCGGGAAGTATATATGGAAGGAGAGCGCATACAATTTTCATTACGCGCCTGGGGAAATATTGTAAAAACAGGAAAAGCAGAAGTATGGTTGGAAGGTGGCAAAGCACCATTACCATTGGGCAATTTAACACTGGGGAAATCCGGTGATGGCGCGTTTGCGGAAGCGGAAATTGACACATCACTCATACGTCCCGGTAAATATAAGTTATTGGTTAAGTCCGGCGAAATTACCGGTAACCCGTTGGCTATTGAAATTGCACCATTACTGGCAGAGACCAATATGAAGATTTTTACCCATTTAAAATGGGGTGACGCCAGTATGAATCCGGATGATTTAGAAAAAATCCCCAATCTGGGATTTAACTGGTTGAGTAACGCAATCGGCACTTATCATGGCGCAAATGTAATGAATCCCGGTGCGAATATATTTGAATCATGGCAGGGAATGAAAAAAGATCCTGAATTATTCAAAAAATATCAGGGACAACATTTTCCACCGGAATTAAGCGAGGGACGTGCCCGTGTTTCATCAGGTATGGAATCGATGCTTTCCCGCGGGGTGCAATTTTTAAGTATTCATAACGGTCTAATTCTGTATTTTAATGTAGGTGATGATTGGCGCGACCAGGCGGATGACCGATATCAAACATCAAGTCATATGGCAATGCAATTGCGCCGTTATCCCAACTTTGGCGGTTTCACTTACTGTACCGGTGATGGCCCAACCCCGGCAACCATGGGGTCAGTCTGGGGTTCCGCGGGGGTTGCCAGTTTTGATGTATTGCATCCTGAACGTTTAAAACGATTACGCACAGTATTTGAATCAAAATTTGGCAAAATTGATGTTGATTTAAAAGATACCGAAAAAACTAATGAAATGACTGATAAGGAAAGAGCAGAGAGAGAGAAATTTGGGTTGGCATGGGGATTTAAGGTAGGTGAAGATATAAAAATGAAGGTAAGCGGGGATGAAGATAAAGCGATGTTATGGGGGCAATGGGTTAATGACCTTTATCCGGATAATTTCCGCAACTTACGGGCAATATTAAATAAAACCACCCGCAACCCATTATTATCATGCGGTTCCAGTTGGGGTATTGGTGCCGGCGGTGGCATATATCCCGGCACTTTTTATCGTGCTTTGGATTTCTCACTTAACGATTTGCATGGTGATTATGGAGTTTGCCCATTAAATGAAATGACCGGTAGCGATATTATGTCCATGGGCATGGAGGACCAGGGGGCAAGACCATGGGTTGGTATTGATATGGGCACTCAACGTAAAAAAGAAAACGGTTTTAAGGTTTACCTGCAATCACTTTCACGCAATCCATCCGGCATTGGTGTATTGGATATATCAAATGGTGACTGGGTGTGTGGTTGGGCAAAAGACAAGCAAAAAAGTGAAGATTTAACATTATTAACTGATATTTCAAAACGTTTTGGCGATCTTTATTCCAATATCGACCGTGCCGATGAAATAGCCATAATATCATCCTTACGTCAGGAAGTTTTAGGTGGTCAACCTTTTCGTGCGTTATGGGCGGCACATTATCTGACACAGAAATCCGGTTACCAGGCAAATATTGTAACCGATGCTTATTGCGCGAAACACCCGGATGAATTGGCAAAACGTTTCCGCGCTATATTTCTTTTCCGCATGACAAAGGCGTTATCACCTGGATTTAAAGCCGCTTTGGATAGTTATACTAAAGCAGGTGGAGTTATTATTACAGACAATGGGACAACGGTGGATATTAAAGGCGCGATTAAATTACCATTTGTCGTGCCGGATTCGCATGGTCCCAGCAATACGAACGACCATTTGGAGTTTGAAGAGTTTTTCCTGCCGTTTATCAAACAGTTTCGGAATACCGTTTCAGCGGCAATTACCCCATATTTTTCTTTTGTATCCCAGCGAAAAACATATCATAATGAAATAAATTGGTGTGGTATACGCAGTCGCAGTGGAGATTTTGAATATTGGATAATATATAACGACGGAAAACCCAAAATTGAAGATGGTGTGGGTTCGCAGTTTTTGTATGAACCGGATATCGCGACGGTGATTACAAATAATGGTGATGGGACATTATATGATGCCTTGCGACGGTCAGTGGTACCGACAGAAAAAATTGATAAACATATGCAATTCACATGTGATGGCCTGAAATATGCCGGTTCTATATACCTGTTGTCGCCACGACCAATTAAGTTTTTATCCGTGGCAATGTCACCAATAATACGCCAGGGACAATCCGGTACTTTGCGTGCCCGGGCACTGGATACCAAGGGGATGGCATTCGCCGGTTTGTTGCCAATTGAAATTATGGTTACTGACCCGAATGGTGCGGTAAGGTATCAATTATATCGTACCACCGATAGCGTAATAAATATGAAATTTGCGATAAATGATCCGCTTGGGATATGGAAATGGCGGGTTCAGGACCAGGCAACCGGACTGGTGACAACAGGAACATTTAATTTGACCGCAAGTGATATAAAACCACAGATGGTAAATAGAAAAAACAATGTTGATGATGTTGATGCACTATTTACTTTCTTAAAACGTCCTGTAACGGTAGTAATAACCCCGGAGGAAGTTCAATTAAAATCACAGGCAGATTATCTGGTTAATGAACTTAAAAAGAAAGGTGTCAATGCAACCTTAAAAATATTGTGGCCGTCAGATACTGTAAATTATCCCATGCAGTGGGCATATAAAACCATGGAAGATAAAGAGATTCATACCGCGGTGCTGAATGGTGATTTATTGGGTTCACGTGTTTCCGGTAAAAACCATCTGGGGGATTTCCGCAAGGACAACTTTGGGTCTTACGCGTATTATGGGCATTACACCGGGTCAACCAAATTGCTGTATTACCGCGATATTATCCTGTTAGGACGTGATGATGTCACCCCCGGGGTATTGGTAAACATTGTTATCCGCAGTCGTATGTTACTGCGCAACCCATCCGCATCGTACCCGGCAACCGGGCAGGGCATGATTGGTTATGCCTGCGGTGCGTTTCAGGCACAGTATGATACCGTTATGTTATATGGTAAAGGCAGAGATGGTTTGGATAACGCGATTGCCGATTTAATAGAAATAGCCGGCAATAAAGTTGCACCATCAGGCCGATATATACCGCCAATGTCAAGAACTGCACCGGAAAATGGCGATGCCTATAAAGAGATGGGTATTACCACGGCAGTAAATCCATTTGAGAAAGAAAGTGATATAAGGGAAGTCGCCAGTTTGTTGCCACCTACTTTTACAACAGAAATTGCTGAAACTATTGCGACTGCGGATGGTAAAGTAATCGTTCGTCAGGATGACAATACGGCAAAGGGGATTATTAATCGCTATACGGTGATAGATGATAAAAATATAACATCTTATATTGCACCGACAGATTTGAAACCGGTAAAAGCTGAAGCGATGGCGTGGTACCTGGGTACTGGACAGCAAAAACGCTGGCATGCGCAAAATGTTATAAGTGTGGGTGATGATTATATTTCACCGGCAGAATTTGGCATTGGCCGATTTCATGCTGATGGCAGACCAGTGTGGTTTTATGACCCGTTCCCATTATTTAATAATTATAACGAGGCAAAATATCCGCGTCGTGTGCGGGAATATGCGGTATCAAAAGATGGTTCTACTATATTAGCCTCTTTCTACAGCAAAACCCCCTGGCCCGAAGGTTCGTATCAACAGAATCGCAGTGATGTGGTGATGCTGGATGCTGTTACCGGTAAGCCATATAATGTTATAAAAGGTTATTACGGCAGCAAATTATTGCTTGCTAAAAATGGTTCCCGTGGCGCAGTTGCCGACCTTATGCATTCTGAACCAGGTGAACATAATATGCGTGAGATACAAAACCCGCATGATACCACCGGGGTAGCGTTATTCGACCGTGCCGGTAATGAACTCTTTTTTATACCATTATCACGCACGGCAGATACATTTGCGGTTGATGACGCATTAACAATGGCAATTGTTACTTATTCAGATGCCAGTCGACGAGTATCAATTGTTGATTTTGAAAAAGGATTATCATTCGATTATCGTTATAATCGTGCGGATTTTGGCACTGTGGTTGCTGCTGATGGTTCATTTGCGATAGTTACTTATACTGACGGCACTGTAACACGCCTTAGTCGTGATGGTACACCGGTATGGTCAACAAAACTGCCATTAGCCGGAAAACCGATAATTATGGTAAAGGATAATACTATTGGTGTGGCATCGGCGGATGGTAATTTGCAATTACTGGACATGCAGGGAAAAATATTAAACCCTAAAAAGATTATTTCTGCCAATGAAATAGCATTAACAGTTAAGTCTGATCCATTACCACCGGTTTTGGAAGCACCCATCACCACACAATGGTGGGATATGCCACAGGGGGATATGAAGGTTACACCGCAGGAAACAGCATTAGTATTACCGGAGACATTAACAGGTGAATACAGTGTAAAAGTTATGCAACCTAAATTAGGCAAAATGCAAACTATGCTGGTATCTTTTACTTATAAACTTAATAATGTGGACGACCGTCTGCAGGTGTCAGCAACCAGTGGAAAACAGACGATAACATATCCATTTGACGGTGTATTACTGCCGCATCCTGTTACGGTGCCATTAAGATTCGCAAATGAAGGTGAGGTAACCCTGACTTTTAAATGCAAAGATGGCGCAACCCTTAGTAATGCGAAATTATTGCTGGTTGATGCCGGGTCGTGGCATAATGCGGCGGCAACTAAAGAGGATTTACCACCCGTAAGCGCACCCAGCATTAAATTAATGGTACCAAATGTCTTTGGCTTAATTGGTGACCCACGCGCGGAACAGGTAGCTTCGGGATTAAAAGAAACTAAACTATATAATGTTGTGGATAATAACATCTTCACCGGGACCAGTCTGTATGACATGCAATTTCCGCAAAATCACCCGTGGTTTGCCGGGACAGAACAAAATCTGCGTTCTGCTTTCATTTTATTTGAATATAAAAAACCACGGTCATTATTCGGTCTTGGTTTATGGTCGATGCCGGGTGACTTGCCGATAGAGGCATGGACATTAGAATGCTGTGATGGTTACAAAGAAGAAAAACAGATGACCCATGAATTACAGGGAAACTGGAAAATAGTTGCTACCGGACGCGGTAACTATCAACCATATTCCGTCCAAACATTCAAACCGACTAAAGCAAAGATATGGCGATTCACCATTACTCGTACCCCGGCCAAAATGCAAAATTTGGCTGAAATTGAATTATATGAAGATATAATGGATACAATCGGCGAAGATGATGAGGATATCGCGGGGGATTTGTAAGGTAAAAATTACATGGCTTTCTTTTATAGTTACTTCGACAGACTTAGCGACCTGTCACTGAATCTGTCGAAGTGGCTTTATGCGAAATTTCTGTTTTATTTACCCACCGAAATTAATTCTACGTTATTTAATCTCACCTGTTCGCAATGCCTGCAGATTATCGCATCATCACCGGTGCTTTTTATTTGTATATTGTTAAACTGAATATCGCGAATTGTGGTTTCCGGGCTTCCTTTTATGGTTATTGGGGCGCCACTGGTTATTTTTATATCAGAAAAGCTGATATCTGATAGGCGTGGTAACTTAAGACCATCGTCAATAACTATGCCAATGGGGATGTTGTTGCATTCGATTATGATATTTGTGAATATAAAATTATATAAATCCAACGCTTCCGCGACCCCGGGAATCATATAGCGTTGTGGATTTTCAAAAAAGATACCATTTAAATCGCTGTGGATTACCAGATTGCTGAAGGTGCAATTGCGGATGACACCATCGCCGGGAATACCGATGCGTATACCCTGGCACCAACTATCCATGGTACAATTGGTAATGGTTATATTTTCGCAAATACCCGGTTCATCACACATATTCTGCAAATTACGGATTATCAGACAGTCATCCGCTGTTTTAAATATGCTGTCAGAGACAGTAACTTCCCGGCACGCATCCAAATCTATACCATCATTATTTATCATTCGCTGATCGCCGGCGACGGTAATTTGGCTGATTTTCACACGTTCGCATTTTATTAACCAGAATGTCCAACAGGGGGAATCAATAAATGATGCCTGGTTGATTAAGATATTGCGGCAATTGTAAAACATCACCATTCGTGGTCGCGCAGTGGGTGGTTTTTGAAAAAATCTCCATTTTGTTACACTGGTATCATAAAATGCCAATCCGGAACCATTAATTTCGCCGGGACCAGTAATGGAAATATTTTCCGCGTTTATAGCCTGTATCAGCGATTTTGTATTCTTTTCCGGCACATATTCAGTATTAAAACCATCAACCACAAAATCCTGATAATCCTGCAGGTCGGTGGAACCGATTATTTTGCACCCGGGCATCAAATGTATTTCTACATTGCTTTTCAGCAGTAATGTCCCGGTTAAATAATTCCCGGGTGGGCACAAAACAGTACCCCCACCTGCGGCATTACAGGCATCAATAGCCGCTTGGATAAAGACTGTATTGTTTGTTTTACCATCCGGAATAGCGCCATATTCCCGGATATCATATAAATAAGGCATATTTTATTTTTTATCCTTAAGATTTTTATTCAGTTTATAAAAAAAAGGGCAACCAAACAAGGATTGCCCCAAAAAACGAAAGTCATATTATTTTAATTGGTTACTCTTCTGTTTTAACTTCAACAACTTTTTTTTGTTGAACCACATTTGTTTTGGTTTTGCTGGCAGTGCGGTGTGCTGTATCCATATTCATACATTTTTTAGGACATACTTCTACGCATACACCACATACCACGCATTTGAATGGGTTCATGGTCCAGGTTTTGGTTGCCCGTTCTACCACTATGGCATCGGCAGGGCATTTGCGTTGGCACATACCACAATAGATACAAACTTCTTCATCTATTCCCACCAGGTTCCCCCGGGCATCCGCAAATGATTTACGTTTAGTAAATGGGTAAAGCCGTGTTGATGGCCCATTCATAAAGTTTCTTATAATATTATGTAACATTTCAAGCATGGCTTAACTCTACCTTTCAGTACAACTGATACATGGGTCAATTGATAATACGATAACCGGTACGTCGGCCAACTGGCAACCCGGCAACATATGAATCAGTGGTGGTATATTGGCAAAGGTCGGAGTGCGTACCCGCACGCGGGATAAGTTTTTTGTCCCGTTCGCGCGCAGGTAATAAAGGCATTCGCCCCGCGGTTGTTCAATTCTTGCTACAACTTCACCATCCGGGAAACCTTTAACCGGTACCGCAATATCACCTGCCGGCATCTTAGCAAATGCCTGCCGAATTAAATCCAGTGCCTGGTATACTTCGCGAATGCGTACTACTGTGCGGGCGTAGCAATCGCCATCTTTTTCTACCACAGTTTCCCAATCCAATTCTCCGTAGGCCGCGTAATTAAGGCTACGCATATCCTGCGCCAGACCACTGGCACGTCCTACCGGGCCTACCGCACCTATTTTATACGCGACATCCTGCGGCAATACACCAATACCTACAAGACGATGTTTGACGGTATAATCTTTCAAAAATACCTGTTCCATCTCTTTCATCTCTTTTTCAACTTCATCCACCATATCCAGCACCTGGCGTTGCAAGTCTGCTGGAATATCGCGGCGCAGACCGCCGATGATGTTAGTTGAAATCATAATACGACTTCCCGCGGTTGCTTCCATCATATCTATAACGCGTTCACGGGCACGCCATGCCTGCATAAATAATGATTCAAAACCGAAAGAGTCGGCCAACAGACCAAGCCAAAGCAAATGGCTGTGGGTACGGTGCATTTCACCCCAGACTACACGCAGATAACGCGCGCGGTCCGGTACCTGCAGGTCCATCAGTTCTTCTATACCATGGCAATAATTTAACGCGTGCATAAAACTGCAGATACCACAGATACGTTCTACAACGTATATCATCTGGTGCATATCTTTTGTTTCCGCAAGTTTTTCTAATCCACGGTGAACATAACCAATCGCCGGTATAGCTTCTAATACTTTTTCGTCCTGCATCACTAATTTTAACTGTAATGGTTCAGGCAATACAGGATGCTGTGGTCCAAAAGGTATAATAGTTTTTTTTGTTTTCATAGCCCCTTATTCCTTGCCTTTTTCTATAATGATAATTTGTCCGCCACATGACATCGGTGAATCCGGTGCGCCATCGCTAAGCAGTAATTTACCACCATAATCCAAAACTAAATCAGAAAATTGTACGCCGAATAAATCTTTCATTTCATTTTCCACCAACATGGCGCAAAAATAAACTTTTGAAATACTTGGCATAACCACACCTTTTGCCACATTTAATTTGTATTGTTTTAATGTCAGGTCTTTGTCGTAATGATAAAAGATATCAAGAGTCTCGCCATTATCCACGCAAGTGGCAGTTACAAATCTGTAGCCCTGTATTTCCATATCCTGCGCGGAATGTAAAACTTCATTGATTGTTATATCTGTAATGTTATATAGCATTTATGTGCCCTCGTTATTATTTGTTCTTCGTTCTTCCAATCGGCTTAACGCGGTTACAATACCATCAATTATAGCTTCTGGTTTTGGGGCGCATCCGGGTACGTAAGCATCAACAGGCAGCACTTTGTCAATACCGCCCAGAACGTTGTAACAATCACTGAATATTCCACCGGTGCAGGCACATGCGCCTATCGCGACTACTGCGCGTGGTTCCGGCATCTGGTCGTATATATTCAACAAAACGCGCTTATTACGATGATTGACTGACCCGGTTACTACTAATACGTCAGCATGTTTTGGGTTGCCAACGTTTATAATCCCAAATCTTTCAACATCATATATAGGGGTCAGGCACGCTAAAACCTCAATATCACAACCATTGCAACTGTTGCAGTCAAAATGCACAATCCACGGTGATTTTTTTCGTGATTCGTTTATAATTCCCATTTACTAATACCGCCTATTTCGCCAGATACAACCAAACTATGTTGGTTAGCGCGGTGCCAAGTCCCACAATCCCTGTCATTTTAAGCATCCATTTCCACGTTGTACGGGCACAAATATTATCAATAATTATTTCAATTATATAGATACCTATCGCCAATAAAATACCAGCCCATATTGGCTGTGCCCAGAACATCACTACCAGTCCCATCAGCAATACAACTTCATACCAGTGCGTCAGTTCAATCATCGCAAGTTGAAGACCGCTGAACTCCATGGTAAGACCTTTTATTAATTCCTGATGACCATGGTGTGATGTAGAGTAATCAAATGGCGATTTACGCAACTTGATGGTTAAAATATAGCTGAATGCGAAAAACAGTAACGGCAAATCAGCAATTAATGGTCTGGAATATGTACTGAACGGCACAGAAATCATGAAAGAACCAGTTATTTTATAAATCCCGACCACCATTAATAATATTACCGGTTCATACGCCATCATCTGAATAATTTCACGCTGTGACCCAATTTTGCTGAAAGGTGAACGTACTGACATGGCACCCATAATAAGGCTGATATTACTGAATGCCAGCACGAAGACCATCATCAGCAAATCCAAACCGGTGGTGAACATTATCAACGCGGTTACCGCAAAAAAAAGTGTGCCGATGACATATATCATTTGTGTCGCGTTAACGGTAAAACGCTCTTTTCCAATTAATTTGAAAAAATCATAAAAAGGCTGCAAAATGGGCGGACCAAATCTCCCCTGCAATCTTGCCGTTAATCTTCTGTCTATACCAGTTATTAACCCGCCAAGTACAGGCGCAACAAAAATTGTTAATAAAATGATATAAGCGTAATGCATCTGCTCTATATTGTTTAAATATTCTACCATTATCTCACCACACCAAACATAATTAATATAATCGCGCCGGCGATTACACTCATCCATACGATAAGTTTTTCCTCACCGAATATACCGGACATATAATAGTTATGTACGACAATATTCTCTACTTTATCACCCGGAGCAATAAACTCAATACCGCGGACATCATTATTAGCCAATTCACCGCCAAAATACGGTGGTTTTATAACTTCAGGACGTGTTTGGATTAAGAATAACGGAACCAGAATAACCAGCAGCAATACTAATATCAATAAAGGCGTAACCAGTACACCACCTATAGGACCGAATAACGGCAGTGATACAGTCAAATCACCTAACTGAGACGTAAGACTCATGGCGGGGGATAATCCCATGGTATCCAGATAAGGTTTAATCAGCGAATTAAATAACGGAGTAATTAACCCGGTGGCGCATAGCACACCAATTATTAAAACCGCCAGGGTTATAGACATTGATGGCCGCAGTTTTTCAATGTAATAATCTTTTTTATACGACATCGTCAGGGTAATACCAATCCATTTTGCCCAGAATACGACGGTGAACGCACTGCCCATGATTAATAATAACAGCACTAACGGGAAATCAACCGCGGTTTCGATAGCAAGCCATTTCGTCAGTAATACGCCAAATGGAGGCAGCAACATTGAAATCATGCCGATTACCATGATAAAGGTGGTATATGGCATTCTCTTCATTAATCCCTGCATATCTTCGATATCGCGACTGCCGATTCCCTGTTCTATGGTGCCTATGCAAAGGAAAAGCAGACCTTTGGAAACAGCATGATATATCATCAGCAATATCGCCGCGCCGATGGCAGCAGGACTGCCAATGCCAGCACAACAGATAATTAAACCGAGATTTGCAATGGTGGAATATGCCAGCACCTTTTTCCCGTTGCTTTGGCTGATGGCAATTGCACTGGCGGCAAGGAAGGTAAATCCACCCGCAACCGCAATAACATTACCAACCATAGTGCCGGATAATAATGTAGCAAGCCGAACAATAATAAATACACCAGCCTTTACCATGGTACTGGAATGAAGTATGGCGGATACCGGTGTCGGTGCGACCATTGCCCCCAGCAACCAACTCTGAAAAGGGAATTGCGCGGATTTAGTTAAACCGGCAAAACATAACAACGCAACGCCAAGCATGGCTCCACCGCCAGCAAGACTGATTGGTTTGCTAATTAAACTTTGAATTGATAATGAATGTGACCCGCCATATATAACCAGTATTGCAATGGCAAATGCCACACCACCCAACATATTTAAATCAAGGGCACGAAATGCGTTATGGTTTGCCACTTCTGTCTGGTCATGTCCGATAAGCAGGAATGAACAGAGTGTTGTTACTTCCCAAAATGTATACATCCATAACAGACTGTCTGACATGGCAATGCCGTTCATCGCTGTTAAAAATATAAAGAGAACCGCAAAAAATATCGGTTGTCGTGATACCTTTAAATGAAGATGTTCTTCATGCAGTGCCATATAACCAATGCCAAAGAATATGATTAATGGACCGATGATGGAAGCTAATAAAACCAGCACTAATGAAAGATAATCAACTATAAACATGGCCTGGGGTTCTGAATGTCCAAGTACGAAAAATTCAAAATATCCCAGTATTAATAATTGAATAAGCGCCAGTGTCGGTGCCAGACCTTTCTGAGAAAGAATACCCCTGATAATAATATATATCAGTACCACTAAATCAATGGCTTTTATTACCCAACCAGCAATCTCAATCATGCGCTCCGGCACTTCAAATACCAGCTTACCGTTTGCAGCTGCTACCTGATGCCATAGCATAATTGACGAACCGACAAGCACAAATAAAGTTAAAATTACCAGGAAATTCCGGAAGATATTATTCTTGATTATGAGAGTCAGCACAGAACAAAGTGCGGGAAGCAACAATAAAGATGCAAGCAGTAATAAATTGTTTATTTCCAAAACCTTCGCCCCTTTCAGTCCGAAGACCGAGTGATTATACACCAAAATATAAAATTAAAGCAACACATTTTTACCGAAAATAAGATTTTTTTGTAATTTCGTGTTACACACAAGTCAATTTAATGATACTAAAGTTATATTTCCAACATGTTTCAGGATTTAAACCTTATTTAAAAATAACAGTATTTTTATGTGTATTAAGGTGAAAGTGTTGATGTGGGTTATGTAAAAAATAGGGGGAAAATAAAGGGGAATGCTCTCTTAAGCATTCCCCTAAATAAGTTCAAAATGTTAATAACAGGCTTTTCGCTTAAAAATGGTCACTTCGACAGGCTCAGCGACCGGTCACTGAGCCTGTCGAAGTGACCTTAAGCGAAAGTCCTGTAATAATTAACCGTTATTAATCAGGCAACATTATTTTAAATGGCTTGGTTGTTTCTGCCGGTGTTGTTTTTGGTTTTTCATCAATCATACCCGGCAAAGGGAATCCTGTCATTACGGTTGTCCAGTCTGATGCCAGATAAAAACCTTCCTGACGTTGGCCGGGTTTTACCGCGGCGTCAATGGTAATAAATATTCGCGCACGCAGCAATACCGGGGTTTGGAAATATGTGTCTGCCGGGAATATCTGCCATGATGTCGGTTTATTTGTCTTAAATTTAGCACTAAGTTTACCTTCTTCACCGGGTTTAACAGTCACTGGTTCCTGTGTTCTAAGTGTAAAAGTCTGTTTTTCATCTCTCACTTCCTCAAACTGTATAAAACTTTCCATGCGTTGAGAATAAAACTTTCCTTCCAGAATAATGGGATTTAATTTAATAGGGTCGGCACCGGTGTTTTTTACAGTTACTGTAACGTCAGTCGGTTTGCCAAAATAAAACGGTCCGATAGGAGTTTGTATGGTTGCTTTGTATGGGAACATGGCAATTAAGTTTTTATATTTTTCAACATCGGTTATTGGTTGCATCCCCTGGGTTCCAAAACCAAAATTAAAGTTTTCCGGACTGTTTTGTAAAAAGAATATCTGTTTTTGCCCCGGTGTCATATTAAATCCACCATGGTCCATCATCATCATACCGGCAGGCATAATGGGAGGCATTGCATGGATGGCGGTTATCTGGTCAACCTTTTGTCCGCGCAAAACCTGGTCAATTTTAATAACCACCTGGCCGGAACGCCAATAATCAACATCCGCTATGCGGGTGTCAGAAATAACAGTACCAACCGCGATTAAATCGGATTGGCCCATGCGGTCATTGTCAGTAACGGCAACCATCATTGTCATACCCGGAAGACAAAGGCTCAACATAATTGTTAATACCATTAAGAGAACATGAACTTTACGCATTTTTTTCACCTTTTTATGATTTCCATATTAATGACTCTGCATTTATTGATAATTAATAAAAACGAAAGTCATTTATATAATAGACTGGGATTCAGTATACAATGTTCCATTATATCCGTAAATATTTTAAAGGATTTTCGTTTACTCAAATAAAGATGCTTAAAAATAATCGGGTTTTACAAAAGCCGGTATATTTTATTTTTACACAAATAAGTTTTATTTGTGATTTTAACGTGATATTGTGATGGAAGTTTATATTTATCAATAGAGAGAGTTTACTTATAAACAGACCATTATTAATAATCAAAAATAAAGTAGTCTTTATTTGTTAAATAATGAACCTTATTTCAATTTATCATGGAATAAATATTTGGTTAATGGTTGTTGAATCGGTCGAAATGACCATATCAGAAAACTGAAATTGTTCCGGATTCATTGGGATTAAGTAGTAACAAGGTTCAATATATGAAAGGATGGCGCAAAATGATTATAGAATGTGAATTGTGTAAAAGAGATTTTGAAAATAAGATAATTGATGACCAACGGATATCCGGTGGGATATGTGGTAATTGTGTAAGTGGTGATGCTTTTCACATAGGTATACCCCTATTCGAATATCTTGAGACTATAAATTTGCCGGTTATTCTTGTTGATAGTAATGTTGTGATTTTATATGCAAATAAAGCAGCATTAATTTTTTTAAATAAATGTGACTATGAAGTAAATAATCATATTGGTGGTGATGTATTTGAATGCAAATACGCGCATTTACCCGGTGGTTGTGGAAAAACAATCCATTGTTCCGGTTGCACAATAAGGAATGCCGTTACTGAAACTTATACTCATAAAAAAATGCTAATCAATGCCCCCGCGGTTTTAACACAGAAAGAGGTGTTCAGTTGTACTGATATAGACATGATGATATCAACGGAAATGGCGGGTGACGTGGTGATGTTGCGGATAGATACAGTGATATTGTGTGAAAAAACTTTATCTATGTAATAGATTTGTCCGGATATAACTACCAACATCATTTGGCTCTTTTCCCGCTATTCAGCGTAGTTCATTTTACATTTATCAATTCAGACAAAGTGTAAAGACTGACGAAAAAATAGCCTTAAAATCTACGCCTATTCATTTCCAGACAAGTCTAATAAAATCTGCTAAAATTACCTGTATACACGACATTTATGAGGATTTCATGTCATCATTATCCAAGAAGATTTTGCTGGTTATTTTTGTTATTACCGCTTTTTACGCGCATTTTCGTTTGCAACCTTTTATTAATCCTGCTGCGTCTTTGCAAATAAATGTTAATCGCGGGCAAGCGAAGGATATCGCGCGGGATATAATCGGCATAAAAGATAAATCAGATGTTCGGTTTGAGGTGAACGAAGACGCGCGGATATACCTGGAACGTGAATTAGGCCTGCAACGCGCGAATCAGATAGCACAAAAATATGGTTTAATTTACAACTGGGTGGTAACATATCCGGATGGCACATCTGTATATATTGACCCGGATGGCAGATTAAATGGATGCGAGTTCTCAAATGCCAGATTACCATTAGTTGCGGATGGTGTTAATGGTTATCTGGAAAAAAAATTACAGATAAAATTATCAGATTATGTTATAAAAGCGAC
This sequence comes from uncultured bacterium, assembly GCA_964573385.1. Classification (GTDB taxonomy): domain Bacteria; phylum Armatimonadota; class Hebobacteria; order CAIYQO01; family CAIYQO01; genus JBAXQQ01. Next base: position 3,568 of record CAZNLA010000002.1, on the reverse strand, counting down.
ACCAATACAAAAAGATGACCATCGTCCTGTTAAATACCAGTGGGAGCGTGAAACCGGTAACACTGGCAATGCTACCGAGGTGATAACTGCCATAATTGATGATGGTCAATTGCGAAAATTCAGCAGACAATTACGGGTTCCCGAATATTTTAAAGATTCGCAGGACAACCAGGAGCAAATGGGGAATGCGTTGACGATGCTGGCACAGTCGCTTTTTGCCATTCCATATTTGGCGGCAGCATGGGCAATAATAATGGCATGGCGTCGTCGGCAACTGCGTTGGCGGGTGGCAATATTACCGGCGTTTCTGGTGACAATTATTGCCATTATTAACCATTTGAATATGGTTTTACTCCTACAATATTCACGTCCGGATAATATTGCATTAATATTGTCGCTTTTCAGCATTGCCGCACAATCATTTGTCAGCACCATGTTGCTGGTTTCAGCGGGTGACTGGTTATATCGCCAGGCTTTCCCCGACCATCCTTCCATTGGCGCGTGGTTTCGCCTCGGTGGTATCAGCACACCGGGTGGAAGGTTACGGGTTGTTATTGGTTACGCGCTTTTTGCGTTTCATCTTGGTTATGTCTCAATTTTTTATGGCATCGCGCATCGTTTTGGTGGTTGGTCACCAGCATTGGTACCCTATAACGACTTGTTTAACAGCCAGACACCATGGATTTATGCTTTGCTGGTGGGGGTTCATGCTGCGGTATTCGAGGAGTTTCTTTTTCGGGTAGTGGCCATATCGTGGTTGCGAAAAGTTATAAAAAACGATGTTGTCGCGGTGGTGATACCTGCGTTGATGTGGGCATTCGCGCACTGTAATTATGCCGCCCAGCCATTTTATATCCGGGGTGTGGAACTCACCGTTATAGGTGTCATTTTTGGTTTTATTTTCCTGCGCTTTGGCCCTTTACCCACCCTCATCAGCCATGCGGTATTTAATGCTTTCTTAACCGCGGAAACATTTTTGGCTGACAAATCCATGTATTCCAGTTTCTTTATAGTGTTGCTATTCATTGCGATTCCGGCATTGTTGGCGTTTTTGCCATATAAAAAAGAAGCCAAAATACGTTTGAATAAACAGATAACCAGTGCGGATATACCGATACCGGAACCGGAAATTGAAAATGTGCAGTATAAAACACCACACACATGGTTAATATTTTCCGCAGTGGTATTAATATTAATGGCGGTATTTTCATGGCTTAAATATCCGTTGATTGTAAAAACACTTTTACCGATAAATGAAATAATAACGCGTAATTACCCCAATCGGCCAGAGATTATCAGGATAGCACGGGATACTGTGGTAAAGCAGGGAGCAATAATTGATGATTGGATGCAGTATGTTGCCATATCCGTCGAAAATAAACCGGCGGGTAAAGATTTTCATGACTATACCAGGGAAGTAAGTGATAATATTCGCCGCCGTCTGGATAATCCTGCCGAAATGTGGGTGGTGGGATGGATAAAACCGGTGACAGGTGAACGCTGGGTAGTGCGAATATTGCCGGATGGCAAGGTGTGGGACGTTACACAAAAGACAAAGGATGACGCCGATGGCGCGTTTACCACATCAAAAGAAGCGGAAGATATCGCGTTAAATGCACTGGTGAAGTTAGGATTGCCAACGAAACAACTGGTATTGCAGGGAATAGAACAGGAAAACCTGCAAAACAGAAACCGGTATAAAATTACCTGGTCATATTATAAATATAATTTACAGCCAAAATTCGAATCAATTATAAAGACCGAGGTTGATGGTGGCCGGATAAATGGCATAAATCGCGGATTTATTTTTAAGCCCGGTGAAGAGAATTCAAAAACTCTGGTGCCATTAATTTTGACAGTGACATTGTTTGTCTTAATATTAATAATTACCGCGATGCGGATGAAAAATTTAACCCGTATGGAAATGCGGGTACTAATTTCCACCGGAATATTGCTGTTGATATGCTGGGTTATAAATGTAACATTACGGATGCCGCAATTTATCAGTGAAATGCCACAAAATATATCCGCGATTACATATAAAATTACAACATATATTCAATATATAGCCGGTGGAATCATCGCCATTGCCATGGTGCTTTTTGCGCTATATGCTATTTTAGCCGGTCGTCGTACCGCTTTTAATACATCAAATAAGATATCTTTTATTACTCTAAGGGACGCCTTTTTACTGTTGCCGGTTAATCTGTCAGCAGTCGCCATGATGGTTGCGCCGATAATTTATTATATTAAATGGCGGATAGAATATATTGACCCGGCATTATTATTAGCGGTCAGAAACAGCATGCCGGCAGATATCCGGATATTACCTGACACCCCGCAGTTAAATATTATTAACGCTTTTATTACTTCCGAACCTTTGCTGGCGATGGTCATATCTGCGATTATGATAGCAACTATTACATGGGTTATTTTAGAATTACCGGCAGTATTTGCTAAAAAAATAAATATGCGCGTTTGGATATTATTTATAGCCGTAATTATCATTATCGCGGCATTATTACCCAAAACGGCATTATCTGTTGATTACCATGCATTGCTCCTTGTCAGCATAATTGTCACATTAATATCCGCTGGTTACCTGCTGATAACCCATCTGTCCCGCCGAAATATCCTGGTTATCCCCATGACAATATTTGTAGCCGTCATTATACATCAGTCCATTGCGTTAATGCAGTTTTAGAATAGCTAATGTGGGTTTTGCCTACAACCTATTATTATTCACCGCAAAAGATCGCAATAGACCACAAAAGAATCATTTAAGAATAAACTTCATGTTCTTTTGATTTAAAATACTAATTTTGGTAAAACCTACGCCTCTATATTTTGTTGTAAAAATCTTAATTTTTATAATTGTTGAGCTAATTGCAAAACCTTGCATAATCCTGATGGGACAGACACCTTCCTGGCTTCGCCATTCGGTGTCAGTCCCAGATTGACGTTCTTACCCACTCCACCGGGGAGTGCTTTTTCGTTTTAGAATTTTATTAAGGTCAATGTTTCGGCAAAAAATCGATTTCGACCGACTTCAACCGATTTCTTACGATTTCAACCGACGTAAAAAAAGCACCTCTTCGAGGCGCAGACAGAGGCTTTATTTGACCCCAGGCTGACGCCTGGGGTTACTCATTAAAATGCTTTTACAAGGCATAACTGCAAATTAAACAATAGGCATCGGACTTTAAATACCGAAAACCAGTAACTGAATATTGAGCATAGTTTCACTGTTTAAATTGTATTTTTTACTGTACAGGTTTCCAAATTGAATATTGATAATTAAGATGTTTTAATAGAAGATAAATGGTATCGGTTGAAAGGTAGGGGAACTGTCCTCAGTTCCCGCGACGGTAATTTTTTTATAATATATATCCGTCACCATCGACAAAATCATGATGTTAAAACGGAATCCTGCAAAATGTTACGTCGTCGTTATGCTTTATTGTTTCATACATCCGGTTCTGTCGCGGGAATTGGGGCAATTCCACCATAGTATTCAACATATCTTTTCTTAATTCTATTATCTATTAATTCCATAGCCCACGGCAAC
>CAZNLA010000001.1:51534-64405 GCA_964573385.1 uncultured bacterium | reverse complement strand
ATTTATTAAATGCAGTCATACTGGCAATGGGATAATCCCAATCCCATGGACAGGCATACAAGGCAGAATCCGCATCGATACCGGCATCACCCAGTGCTTTGTAATATCCTGTCAACCGTTGTTGGTAGCAATAATATTGCGACTGTTGTTCTGGGAAATACAGAAAACTGCGGTGGCCAAGTTCTATCAGATGCTGCATAGCCAGGTAAGCGGAAGACGCATCATCAGTCAAAACCGCAGAACATCCATCTGTAGGTTCAATTATAGTGACAATAGGACGGTCGAAAAAATTAGATTCCGCGCGCAGCATATTAACGATATACGCTTGTTCGTGTGGTTTTGCCTGCAGTAAAGTGCCGTCAATATCGCCATGACAAAAAACGGCAGGCAAAGATTCTATCATATCATACGGAAACAACTCTTCATCTGTCGTACCGGGCCAAATTAGCGACTCTATCAACTCGGTTACAGGTTCTTCTTCTGAATGAGGATAACTGACATAATTAGTATGAACAGAATATCTTTTCAATACCGCCACAGTCATAATACTGTCAAAAATCGGACCATAATAAGCCGCGGCAGGATTTCGGGTGAATAATGGCGGGAAAAACAACCCGATTGTATGATTTAACGCGGTAATGCCATGCCGGCGCAATACCATTTGTCGCGCCATTTGATTACGTGCCGGGTCATACCCAAGTCTTTTAGCCACTGCAAGTATCTTTTCACGTGTCTTTGCTGCCACATAACTGCTGCCATTCAACGCCCGCGAAGCAGTCATCACACTTACACCGCATTCCTGAGCGACACTGTGGAGATTAACCTGTGAATCCTGACCTTTTTGTTTTTGAGTAGACTTAGCCATCTTTACCCCATTAATTGGTAGACAATAACTTTATGTTAACGTTATTATACCGATTTGACAATCTATTAGCAAGTTAATAATAAGACCGACAGGACTTTCGCTTTTAAAGAAAATTTGCTTCAACATAGTCGCTTCGACAGGCTCAGCGACCGGTCACTGAACCTGTCGAAATGACCATAAGCGAAACTCCTGTCATTAAAAATCCTGATAATTTTATTATTTCAATAGCTTTTCATACCCCTGTTTAAGACATCCTATATCACTGCCGAGGGCTATTATTGAAAAGCCTTTTTGGCGGTAGTGGTCAATGGACATCCCGGATTTCATAAGCATTCCCGCGCGTTTGCCGTGGCGTGCACAGGCGGACAAAACCGCGTCTTCGGCGGCCTGTATCACCGGTGAGTCCTGCTGTTCAAAGCAATCAAGGTTCAGACTCAGGTCGGAATGGCCGATGAATAATACATCTATGCCATCTACGGCGGCTATCGCGTCCGCGTTCGCGACTCCGGATGCTGTCTCAATTTGCGCAATCGCGGTCAGGCTTTTATTTGCCTGCTGAAAATAGGTGTTAAAGTCGCGTCCGTATCGGCAGGCGCGGCTTGACCGGGTTAATCCCCGGGTTCCATCCGGCGGGTAGCGCAGTGAACGCACAAAAGCCCGCGCCTCATCCGCGGTGTTAATCATCGGCGCCATTACCCCCGCGGCGCCGTAGTCTATTACCCGTCCGATTGTGTCACTGGCGGCGGTCGGCACCCGCACAATCGCGGAGCATTCAGTATGGGTAAGCACTTCTATCTGGCGCAATATGCTGTCAAAATCACCCAGACCATGTTCCATATCCAGCAATGCCCAGTCAAAACCGGCACCTGCGGCGAGTTCGGCGGCTATGTGACTGCCAGTGGACATCCAGATGCCGTTAAGGCAATTATTACCGTTATATTTATCTTTCAGCCAGTTCATGGTGTGTTAAAACTCCTTACTTTGTCTAATGCCGTGCGCAGCAGGTTGAGAGTATGTTCTTTCAGTGTGCAATGAACGTCCGGGGTATTCAGAAAAAAATCACTGTCTTTATCAAAATAACCCAGTGAATGCCGTATCTTTGTTTTCCACAGCATATTGCGCAGATTGTGTATCCAAATCCGGCAGATGAAATCATCTGACAGTGCCGTGCCGTCGCAATATCCGCGCGTCACTGATGTCATGAACTCTTCATCGTAAAAACATCTCAGAATACCCAGGTCATCCGCCGGGTCACCGCTTACCGCATCATCCCAGTCAATGATGGAAGTGACTTTTTCAGTCGTTCCCAATACGTTCCACAGTGCCATATCGCGATGCACCAGCACCCCGCGTGACAAGCTAAATCGCGTTGAATGCCGTTTGAATTGCCGTATTATCTCGTCACACTCACCGGCGGACAATAATTCTATATGGCGCAGATAACCGATGTGGTCATCCAGACGTTTGTGAAAATAATCGCTGTATGACTGGTCAATTCCTTTTATTTCACCGCTATCGGCTAATAAGTCGGTATTAATGAATCCAAAACCATCAATCTGTATATTATGGATTTTACGTAAAATGCAGCCAAGCTGAAACGCTATTTCTGCGCTGTTCAGCGTTCCTGCTTTGTGATGAGTATTCAGGGATGGCTCCGACAGGTAATCCATTATCTGAAAACGGTAAGGACAATTTTTCCTGCTGACATCGGTTCGCGTTATTGCCGGCACCGGCACGCCATTATCACCGGCAAGGCGCATCAACGCGCTTTCGGCTAACATATACTCATCGTCACCGCTGCCGTCATCCGCGCGAAAAAGATATCTCCGGTTATTATGACTGATAATATATGTAATATGGTTGCCATCCGCCCGCAAAGGCTCAACCGATAGTCCGTCACTGCCAAAGATATTTACACACGCGGCGATTACCGTTTCTGTTATCTCTTTGCGGTCATATTTCTCTTTGAAATAGGATTGCTTTTTCTCATCGGTACTGGTTGGGCTGTCGCATTTCCAATAATATATATTATCCCGCATCAGGTTCTCCGTTTTATTTATCTGCCGGCGCCAGGTCGGTTAGTGGTATGGTGAAATAATAATCTGTTTTTGCGGTATCACTGACTACACGCAGGCATTGATTTTTATAAGCTTATCAAATAATTATTGCGCGCGCAATCAGTTTATCTTTCGTCAAAAATAAGTGCTTCACCGGTTTTCAACGCGTTTATATAGTCGCGTCCCCCGGTTAATTGCCGGTTGACGGAAACTCCGCTCAGCCTGGTCTGCTGTATAGTATGAATGTCGGAACCGGCGGTTTGCGGCAACCCAAAACTATTCGCGAAATCAAGGGCGTGCCGATTTGCATCATCAATACGGCTTGCATTTATCACCTCTACCACGTCAATTTTCCCCGGGAATAATTGCACCATATCCACGCCTTCGCGAAATGGATGCGCATGAACAATATACCCACCGTCCGCGTGAACTATGTTAAAATATTCAATGATATTCCATTTGCTTATATCCGGATGTGCTTTCAGCCAGTCTTTATCAAGCCCGTAAGTTAGCAAATGTGCCCATCCGTAACTATACTCCCACGCGAAAAACACATCCAGTCCTATTTGTCTGCCCCGGCTTGCCGTTTCGTCATACCCGCGGCAAAATAAATCAATCTTTTTATCCCACGGTATATTTTCCGGTACTGTCGTGTTGCCATTAAAAAAATGGTCAGTTACAAATACGCCGGCATATCCCCGCGATTTATAATAATCAGCAAAATCTCTCCCCGAACTATGACTGCAAAGACTCGTTTCCGAAGTATGCAAATGCGTTTCATATTTATAAGTTGTCATGTATTACCTTAATTTTATTTCAGATCTATTATGCATAGATGTTTTACATATTTATAATACGGCAAACAATTTACAAGACCTTGCATTAAAAAATAGAAATATGATAAATAACACATATTTCAGGTAATCGCATCGTGTAAAAGTAAGATTTCAACTTGCATCTATTAACAGGTTTATTAGTATTGAACAAAAATAATTACTAATATCTTTCAGGAATATTTATCCGTCATGCGGTGTGTGGAAAGCAATATAGTAATTTTTTTTTATGACGTCTGAACACTTAATACTAAAAGCTTGTCGAAGTTACTAAAGTTAGGATTAAAGAAAAGTAGAGAGCGAAGCAACAGGCAAAAAAATGGAGCCTCCTATCAGATTCGAACTGATGACCTGCTGATTACAAGTCAGGTGATTTACTGATTTTTTCATCTCAAAATAGCTGATTTTAGTTTTTTGGGGACTGTGTTGGGGACACAGAATGCTTTAAAATTATTAAAAATGGTATACTCTTTATTGGTTTCATTCAACTTCATATCATCTTTTCAACCTTGTTGAATGTATATTTTACTAAAAGGCATAATTATGAAATATATTGATTTAATCGATTTTTTAACAAACTCACCTATCTGGGAATCCGGTGTAAATAACAATATATGGAATTGCATAAATGGCGGAACACTGACTATTGAGAACATCTCCCCGGAATTAAATGCCGACGATTCTGTATATCATATAACCATTAGCAGCGGATGCCTTTATGTAACAATACCATTAAGGCGGTTAGACGTAATCAACGAACCCGTAGAACCGGGTGAAACCAGAACAGATATATTTTTAGCAAAATGGGGTGGAATATTTATTGGTGTTGATTTTTAATTTTTCCGATCCGCACCCCAATAATTAACGACATAGAAACTATTTAATTTTAAAGGAAGTTCATAACTACGAAAGAATTATACTGAAGAAAATAATGAATAATTAAATGGTTATATCTGATGGCCAATAAATCAGGTCATTTGCGTTAGATTTATCATCTTTCTTCTGAAATAATATGCCTGATGAATCTGTAGATTATCAAGTAATTATATTCATATTGAAAGATTTTCGTTAAAAATATTTTCAAAAGGGAGAAATTATGAGTAATAATAACTGGTCACCTTTTTATCCGACCATTTTCTACCCGGAACAGCAGCAAGTTGTTCTGGCACGTAGTATAGACGAAAGACTAAAAGATATTGCTAAAAATCAAAATACTCAGGTGATAATAAAAGATTTTAACAACAATAATGAGTTAATCAATAAAATCGGACAAGAAATTAGCTTTAGTTCAAATCAAATCTGCAACGCTATTGATGGCTTATCTGAAACTTTCGCATGGAATTTAGGCTTGATACATACAGAATTAATGGAACAAACTAAATTTATTATTGATATAAATAATAAATTAGATACTCCAACAGAAAGGAAATCAAAAGAATTCTTAAAAAGCGGCCAGGAATTAGCAGATAAATGGATAAAATGATATTAAAAATGGTTGGCTAACCGAAAAAGAGGCAGGCAGACTATTTGAAGATATTGAAGACAAATACCATAGAGCAATTGAATTGCATCCATCTGGCACTTTAACTTATGCAATATTATTTGCACAGGCCGAATTATATCTATTAGCACAAAAATATGATTTTGCCACTGAATATTTTGAAAAAAGCATCAGTTTTGCTCCACAAACACCATCATTTCATTATTTAAGTTATCCAACTCGTATTCTTGGACGAATTGCGTTTTCTCACGGTGATGTCAGTAATGCGATTTATTATTTAAAAAGATCAGTTGATGCATCCCCTAATTACACTATTGGCTGGTATGAATATGCACAGTATTTAGCTCAAAACAATCAGGTTAACGAGTCTATTTCCGCATTAACGCATACTATTCAGCTGGATAACAAATACTGGTCTTTAATGTGTGACGAAGAAAATTTCGCTATTATCAAAAATCAGGTTAGAGAATTATATCAAAACATACTCCAACAAATGAAGAACGGCGTACTTGAACAAATAAAACAGTTACCTGCTATTATTCAGAAAATAGAAAAACATCTCTATAACGACAATTATTTAATTCTAAAAATGGCTGCAATAACTATCAATCAAAAAAAATATATCGTTCAAAATGAATCAGATTATGATGAAGATTTTTTTTAGAAATATTTGATAGCTACAAATCTATAAGCGAATACTTTAAGAAGATTAACGACTCAAATGATTTCCTCGAGATAGTCCAACTAAAAAAACAAGCTGATTATTATTTGCATGATGGACAAAAGATCCTTGATCAACTTACTACCTTCATCAACTCTTATCCTGGTAAATTAAAAAGATGGATAGAAGATAAATTACCAAATATAATTGACATGAATATTAACAACAGTAATAGATTGAAAATTACATATGAACATAATGAAGATAGATACAAATCTGAAGTTTCTGATGCCAGGAGTAAAGAATTTTTTATGGGATTTTTAAGTTCATTTATGAACGTTCATTCACCTGATGAAAAACGACATCAACAAGGGCAGGATTCGATTATAAACGTCATCAAATCGACTAATGACCAAAATAAAGAAATTTCTGATGAAATAAAAACATTGCATGAATTTTATATTCAACTTGAAAATGTTGATGCTGTAATCTACCAAACACCTTCGGCATATATCGTAACATTACCTGAACCACTGGAATATGTTACAGATGGCAGTGATAATATCTTTGTAAACATTTACAAAATATGGAGACTTGTTGCAATTGCAATATTAATTCTGTCAGGAATTTTTTATCTGTTTTCCAAATAAAAAATTAATAAAATTCAGCAGATTAAATCATGATGCCATAAAACTTAGGTTTTGAAAGCACCTGTTTCCTGTTATATAATGAGCTAATGCTATTAAACACCTTTCTGTTGGAACATTTTGTATTACATGACAGACCTGTTTTTGCTTCATAAAGTATACTTCATGTATGAATAACAACTAATAAGTTGTTTTCGTATGGAGGTATAACATGAAAATTATTGTAATATTTTTAAAACTCAGCATTTTATTGTCTATAAGTATGCAGATAAATGGATGTACCAGTCCTAATGGCCCAATAACTCCTATTAATGTTTGGAATAATTTCCCCCCAAAAATCAAGGCAATCAATGTCAATTTGGCTGCGAGTCTTATTACGGTAGATTTTGAACCATATCCCGCAGTTGTAACAGTTGAAGGTTGGTTTATTCTGCCAGGAGATAATGTGAGTCGCAGAAATATCTATTTTGCTAATACCATTCTTCATGGAACAGACACCATGCATGGCAGAGGAAATTTCGTCATGGCCAGTTACGATTGGCCTTACGGTTGGCATGGGTCTGCATTAACGCCTGGCATAACTTACTTTTTCATGCTGACCGTTGCCGCAGACGATGGCCGCCAACGGGTAAATGTGTATCAATACAAAGACGGGATTCTGACACAGATATCATGATGTTACTTGTAAATTACAAGAACATCATTAACTAACGGATATTTATATCGTAGCCAGACATAGGTAGATTTGACGATAACTGGCAATACAAGATTTACCACCACAAAAAAACACTATTGATTATTATTAAAATAAAATGAAAATTGACCCCAGTTACAGAGTAAATTGATATAATAGTAAAACTAAAATTAGATAAAGGGTTATGTCATGCCACATATACTGCAGATAGCACAATTAGGACACCCCGTTTTGCGTGAAATAGCACAACCGGTGAGTGATATCCATGCACCAGAAGTTAAAACATTAATTGATGATTTAATAGCAACATTAACTGAAGTTGGAGGCCTGGGTTTGGCTGCACCACAAGTCCATCAATCAGTTCAAGTTGTCATAGTTGCAAGTAAACCTACACAAAATTACCCGGATGCTCCATTACGTGAACCATTCGCAATGATTAATCCAACCATATTATCTAAATATGATGATAGTAATTATGAATGGGAAGGATGTCTAAGTATACCAGGATTACGTGGACACATTCAACGACCATCTGGTGTTACAGTACAATACCTTACACAAAATAACGAAGAGAAAACAGAAACATTTGAAGGGTTTATGGGTCGCATTGTTCAACATGAACTTGACCACTTAAACGGTCGTGTATATATAGACCACCTTACCGATATGTATAATCTTATGACTGAGAGAGAATTTATGCGAATGCGACAAAATAGTAACTAAATATTAAATAGTAATCTGTCATATACTGGTTTAATAATTCTTAGTGTCGAAAATAAAAAGAACCCCCGAGTTTTACTCGGGAGTTTTATTAGTTACATTATAATTAACAAAGCACTCCGGATCATGTTCATTTTTATCACGATGTTTTTCAACTAAGGCTAGTTGCATCGCATGATGGTCTTTAATTTCGACCAATTGTAACAGATTCCAAAACTCCGTGGCTACTTTACATGTTGAGTCTGGAATAATGTCAAATCTCCGCTTTGGATCCATCTATTGCTCCTTATAAAACGCCACTATAAAATGCCATCTTTTTTCAGTTGATCTTCAGTACCATAACGAATAGTCACCTTTTCAATAGGTCCTCCATGTTTAAACTTGATTTTAGCTTGTTGAACATTAGATTCTTTATACCCACCCATAGTAGTAGATAAAAAAGAGATAGTATAAGAAGGTGGATTCAGTATTTCCCATTCTTCTTTTTCTTTAGTAATTTTTATATCGATATAGCCTAATCTATCAATATTTCCCTGCTGTGCTGCCACAGAATCTATATCATCTTCTGTGAAAACAAACTCCCGAACAGTATTATCGTCTATTCGCCAACCATCCCATGTTAGTTTTCCACCTGGTTTAGCCAACAAACCCCATCTTGATTCCATCACTTCTTGCCCATCAATAAAGATATGTGCAAAAATACGGTAATCAGCATCATTATTTTTGATACGTACACGATAATTTGCTGCTGGGACACCTACCCATACCGGTCCATTAGCAGTATCCACTTCATGGACTCCAGGATTATCAGATATAATCATGATTTCATAATTTCCAATTTGCATAAAATCCCCCTTTTCGCATTATTAACTGGAGTTAAATTATAAAACGTACCTTGAAAAAGATTCAAACTTAGCGGAGAGTTTTCCGGTGCGAATATCAATAGTTACATTACGGACTCTCTCAATATCAATCTCAGTAAAATCTAACCATAATTGATACTGAAATGACGACCTATTACTTAACTCTTTAAAACAACGATAAAGCTTATCATCATCTTTTACGCTGTAATAACATAATAATTGCGCCCATGTTTCATGCAATTTACCCGGGCATTTGCCATCATCAACAGAGTTAAATCTATCTAAAGAAAAATTATTGTTATTAGCATCTAACCCCAAATGAATAACTGCGTGTGCAGCTTCATGGCGATAAACAACTGTTTCAACCATTTCTGCTGTAATACCATTTCCGAGTATATTTGCACATGTAGCTATTGCATCATCATAAAGTACAATAAGTTGTTCAGCAGGATAATAACGTCCTAACACATCATCAATATCAATTAATTCACCTTCACCTAAAATATTGTTTATATCTCTTTCACGATGTTCAACTTTAATTTCATCCCTAATTACAAATCGAAAAAGAAGAGCAATACGGTTAAGTGGGGATTTAAATAAATCATGTAATTCGTTTATAATTTTTCTATTTATAATTGGAAGTTTTGTTATGGATAAAATACTTTCAATCTGTTCCTTAATTTCCATGGCCTTGGGTGCATTAAAATGAATTAACGCATTATCAAAATCTACCGTTAACTTAGCAAGATTTGTAATCTGCATATTTAAAAAACTAGAAAATCCTGGATAGAGCGCCTCTATTTCTTCGTGCATCTGGTCATCAGTAATCATTTCGTGTATTCTCCTATTTAAAATTTAAGTTATATCTATTAAATGATTATAACAATAGATATACAAGCAAATTATTGTAAAGATATTACTCAATAATACCTGTATTCGTCAAGTTATTTTATGATATTTATAATATTTTTTATAAAAAAATATTATAAATATCAGATTTACCTTATTCTACTGTTATCTGCTGGCTAATTATCACTCTTGTCATAGCTACTGGTTGCATTTTATAATCATAAACTACCACGTCACTAACTGTTAAACTTGATGTGCCCTGTTTAAGCGCTTTAAATGGAATTGTTGTTATAGTTTTGTTTTGCGCGTCCCCAGCACATACAAAATGAATTGTAACACTATTATTCCCCCATTTCCGACGACAAACTAATCCTGAACCTACTATTAACCCATTATCAATTATACTTTTACTGGTGTCGCCATTATCACCAGGTGCAACAACTGTTGAATCATAATTAATAGTACAGGAAACAGCACGAATGTTAGCATTATTCATAGTAACAGGAATATTAATTACATCGCCGACACTCCCATTGCTACTACCTAAAGAAAAAGTGGTGACAGCTGTTTGCACTGGTGTTATGGTAGTCATTTCAGTCGTTTTTCCACCACAACCATTGCAAATGATTAACATTAATAATGATAATCCAAACATTGAAAAGGTCATAATATTTTTTAGCATTTTTTCTCCTACTTCTTTGGTACCATAATTTTAATTGGTGCTTCTAAGTTTATGTTGTTACGAACAGTTCGTTTATTATTCAGTATCCATGTTGCCAGGCGTATATCAGTAGGACTATTAGGTAATCCAGCATGAGTTGCCAAACTTTTAATTACCGTGTCTAATTCTGGTTTTTCGCCAAAAACATACTGAAGCATCTGGTCAGCATCATCTTCATTAATTATAGTATCACCATTGAGATCACCATAGAGTGGTTCTAAATTCACAGTAATAACAGCATCACTTACTATGCTAAATACAGTAATCCACAGATACCCATCTATTACTGTTGACCACGGTTGACCATTGTATAACCATGTGCCAGTAGCAGTTGCTTTATAACCAGGTTTTGGGCTTACTTTAATAGTTATATCTGTATTATCAGGAATAGGATTAGATGGACTCTGTATTACATCTGCTGCTCCTGAAGGATTTACAATTATTGTTATAGCATGTGTACCAGTAGGGTAAATAATTCCACTGGTGATTGTAAGTGTAATAATCGATGTTGTTGTATCACTCGTACCGTTATTACCCTTAAGTTCATATGTGTGTGCTCCGGGTAGAACCGTGGTATCTACATACGAATGAATGCTGCCATCAAGAGAATATTCGGAATGAACTTTCACGCCATCCCGGAATAATTTGTAATATTTATCATTACCTGTCCAGGTAATAGTTACGGGTGACTGAACTGTTGCATTGTTTACCGGTGAAGTAATGTTAACATTCACATCAGTAGTTTTAACGGTAACTGAGACAGTAGATGTTGTTGTATCACTCGTACCATTATTACCCCTAAGTTCATAAGTGTGTGTTCCGGGTAGAACAGTAGTATCTGGATATGAATGAATGCTACCACTGAGAGAATATTCTGAATGAACTTTAACACCATCACGGAATAATTTGTAATAGCTATCATTTCCTGTCCAGGTAATTGTTACCGGTGATTGAACTGTTGCACCATTAACAGGAGAAGTTATCTTCACATTCACTTCAGAACTTTCTGACAAACGAACTATAACAGGAGTCTGTGTTAATGGGATACCGATAACAGAGTTTGTTGTACCTTGTTTAACTGTTCGATTCATCCAACCAGTTGATGGATTCCTCAAATCTATCCATTGAGCAGATTTATATTTGGCAGGAATACAAAGAAGGTCAGCAGTGTTACTATTACCCTGATTTGGTCCCAGCCATAAAGCAATGGTCTTCTGACCTGACAAATTTCTTCCTACTGTCCAGCAAGCACCATTAATTCCTATGCTTATGCCGACAGAGTTTGCTTCTGCAGGTACAATAGATCCATAATCTTTTGGGTTTCCGGGAAATGCTTCTTTAATAAACGGCAGTGCCAGCATAGCTTTTTTCGGTGGCATCCGACTTTCCGGATCAGTATTTGATGAACCAGGTCCGGTTCCGCCATCACGGAATAATACAGCGCCTTCAACACGTTCACGAATATGAACTAACCAGGAGCGTTCATAATATGCAGCCCGTAATACTTCATCAGCCAATTCTCTAACATTCCAACTGGCTTCTGTCATAAGTATATCAACGCCACGAGACATAAACTTATCTCTCATTTGTTTAATACGACCGGAGTCGCCAGTTAATGGAGCACCATTTGCATATTCTGGCCAATCATTGTCAGAATTGTATGCATGATATCCTATATAATTCAGATTTCCATAATCCAATTTAAGTGCTATTTCATTCAAAAAGCCAAGATTAGGTTCTGCTAATCCCCCACTACATGTAAGTGCTTCCGGAAAGACAGCTTTTACATTTTGGGCACCTACATTGACAAGGCTAACATATTTAGACGAAGTCATGCGACCTTGATATAATGCGTCTGGTTCGTTAATAAACTCAAAAATAATATTACGGTAACCTTTTCCGCGATAATAATTAGCCAAACGACGACAACCAGCTCCATATGTGGATACCAAACTACTAAAATTTGATTCGAGTGCTCCCCAATAAGTTTCACCAGGATAACAAGTAGCATTAATCAGTATAAGCGCATAACATCCTGTAGACTTCATTTTATTAAGCAAATAATCATAATGATCAAAATGTTCTGTGCCAATTCCATCAACTTCTGTCAAACCCATTTCCATTCTTATCAATCCGGCAGAAGCAGCATTTTTTTGTACATAAGTAGCATCTGCGGTAAGATCCTGCCCATTATCACCATAATGCATACCAGCCACACTTTGCAACGCTCCTTCTTTTTGTGGTGCAGTATATGACGCAAAAACTATTTGAGACATAAACAATATCCCAGTAAATAACAAGTAAATTGATAATTTCATCTTTGTTCTCCTCTAAATTAAATTAAAATTTCACGATACAGCAATTCTTACTATATCATATACATATAGGCTCTATGCCAATTAAAATTAGTGCCGGTTGGTTACCCGGTCCGGCACCGGGAGGTGGTAGCCTGCCATCCAT
>CAZNLA010000001.1:0-51434 GCA_964573385.1 uncultured bacterium | reverse complement strand
GCTGTTTATGGCAGAATCTATACAGTCAACCATCATTGGTAAATAAACCGTCCTGGCAGGCCGTCCATGGCCCGGTCTTCCTGACATTTATATAATACTATGTGATGCAAAAGACGCTCTGTCATCTATTGTTATATACGTATTTACATCTTATCAATAATATTATTTAAAACATGTTAGTGCCGGTTGGTTACCCGGTCCGGCACCGGGAGGTGGTAGCCTGCCATCCATTGCACAGTCGATTCCTTCTTTAATATTCTGCTGTTTATGGCAGAATCTATACAGTCAACCATCATTGGTAAATAAACCGTCCTGACAGGCCATCCATGGCCCGGTCTTCATGACTTTATATATAATACTATGTGATGCAAAAGACGCTCTGTCATCTATTGTTATATATGTATTCACATCTTATCATTAATATTAATTTAAACACGTTAGCGCCGGTTGGTTACCCGGTCCGGCACCGGGGATCAACTATCCAATGGAAATATTAACAAAAACTAATCTATAAAAAGAATACCATCCATGGCAGATACAATACTGTTAACCGTCCTGGCAGGCCGTCCATGGCCTGGTCTTCCTGACATTTATATAATACTATGTGGTAGAAAAGACGCTCTGTCATCTATTGTTACTCCTTTATCATATCGAAAAATTTAATACTAAGTCATGCGGCTACATCACGGTCTCGCTTCTTCGCACGTTCAAGCAATTGACTCTTTCTTAATATGCCGGGACGACCGGCAATGTCATATTGATGCTTAACGGTCACCACTTCATTACTAACAGGATTAACGACCAGTGTCAGACCACGTAAGCGGTGGGCATCTTTAGCTAACGGCGTATTGGCAAGAGAACGGTCGGTTAATATATAACGCAGGCAACCATGGGTGCGTTCAACCATACCGAAATAGAATACGGCGAACAGGTCGTCTTCCCCAATACCGCGTTGCTGACAACGGGCCAGAGTGTGATCGCTAATGTGATAACAAAGTAAAAAATGTACCATAATAATCCTCCAACAAGATGTTTCGTTTACAAACATAATATACTACATGGGGATAAAGGCGCTCTGTCAAATAAAAAACTCTCCGCATTTTAAATGCGAAGAGTTAAATGAGATATTTTATGTGTTAAATATTTTTTTTACCAGATGTCTATCTGTTAAAAAAATTAAACGATAATTATATTCATTATATGAGATTATCTGGATCTAGAATAACGGCATTCAATTTAATTCCTAATAGTTTACGACTCGGGGTATTATCATGTATAGATTCAACAACATTTTCTGGAGAAACACCTGAAAGATTCCAGGTTGATCCAATTGTTTTTCTAATATCACTGATTTGTGATTGAATTGCTCCATCTGTTACACCACCTGACCATATTTTTAATTTAACAACACCTAATGTTAAAATCCCTCCCGGGTTATATTTTGCATTATTTAAAAGTAAATACATTATCTGACTTTTCTTATTTCTTTGCCATTTCGAATCACGATCATTAACATATAAATATAATTTTCCTGATCCAATTTCACTTCCTTGCAATACTTCTATTAGCAGACTGTTTTTCCGTGTATCAGCATATAACATCATACCATTCTGTAATTCACACATAAAACGCGATATGGTATTTAAATAATGAGCTATCCAGGGAATTGCATTTAGAGTGTATCCTTTAGGAACAATATCCTCTAACCTTACATGTAGCCTTATAGATTCTTCCTGTAATATTTTAGTTTCCGACACTGTAGTCGGTATTATTGCACGAATTGTTGGATGTAATCCACGTGCAATATTCAGGACATCGATACCATTTTGAATATTTCCAGCAGAATGATTAGACAAATATTCATTCTGATTAGCAGGAATATGCAAATCAAGTGATATTATATCAATTTTATTATTTTCAAGTATTGTAACAGCATCAGACTTGTTTGTTGCAGTATAAACAACAAGATACAATCTTTTCAATAACTCTTCAATATAATCTAAATAAACCGGATCATTTTCTACAACTAATATTTTATATTTAGATGATATCTTTTTCATGCGATTATTGTTTGAATCTAAATATGTTTCAGGAATAATCTCTCTATCTTCCGGGAATATACTTTCAGCCTTTACAATATATAAATTATTTTCTTTAAATAAAAAGTCATCCGGATTAACAGATTTACCGATTTTCTTAAAAGTATTAAATATCTTAACTCTAATATTTTGTATGTTAACATCAATATCAGAATATGGCATCAAATTAAAATCCGTAGCATGAATCTTAAATGGCTTGTTTGGTCTATTACCACTCAATTCTTCTACTGTTCGTTTTTCATTTGTAATCCAACACAAAGTATATATTACATCATATTCTTTTTTCGTTAATTTAATTAAAACATCATCTGCCAATATCTCTTTATTATTATTCGCTAAAAAGGATATTCTACCAAACGAAGATTGATAAATTATATTTTCAATCGCTTTGACTAAATTAAACAAATTGCCAGGAACTTTATAAATAAAATAATCAATACCACAATTTAATGCACGAATCTGGTCATCTATTATATATGATGGCTGTGATAATACAATTACCGGCAGATTGCGCTTTATATCTTTTGCCCATTTAAGTAATCCAAATCCTGCTTCATTATTTATATCTGATATCTTCTGACCCTGATATAACGGTATATTCATATCTAAAATAAAAATGACAAATATGTTATCTTTTAATAATGAAGGAATTCCAGTGGCATCGTTTAAAGCAGATTCAACATCTTTATATAATTTTAAACTTATTAAATACGGTAAACCAATACGTTTCCCAATTATATTTATAGCATTCGCAATTTGTTCATGCCACAACAGATTATCTTCTATAGAAGCAATAACTATCTTTTTTCCATAATTTCTGGTTTTACTGGTATTGTTTATAAATTCAGATGCATTGATTTCAACTGGTAAAAAATCTATTATTTCACTAATAATTTCATATAAGTTATGTATTCCCTTATAACTTATCCGGGTATTTTTACATGCTCTAATCGCGACGTCAAGTTTTTCATATTTCTTTTTAAGTATAACGTCTTTTAATTGCAACTTTAATAAGGTCAATCTATTATACAAATCTTTGATGCCAGCATTAGCTATACCAATATGCTGTTTGATTGTATTATGTAAAATATCGTTAATTTGCCGGTTTTGAGTTTTTATATTACTTTTAGATAAGTATTTGACTAACCCATTTATATGCGCAAAGGTTAATTCAGTACAAATATAATTTCTCTTCATTTCATCTATAAATCCATTAACAATCTTAGTATCTTCAGTTGATAATACACCAGAAGATACTAAATCACTCATAGAACTTACAGCGTCGACAATTGCTTTCGGCAACGATTCCCAATGTTTAACACGAGAAAATATTTCATATTTAAGTAAAAGAGTCGAGTCATAAAGCATATTTTGCTTTAAACGATTACTAACAAAAGCAGGTGATATTATACCTTTTAATTTTGCTGATGACCAAATTAATTGATGTATTCTTTCTGAGTCCTGAAAACGTAATGAGCCACAAGCATTAAGAACATTAGCCGGTAATCTTAAATCACTTGGTAATGGAGCACGTGATATAACAATAACTACCTTGCACTTTTCTTTAGCAATTTTAATCATGAATTCCCCATCACTGCGGGTAGGGAAATGTAAATCACATAAGATTACATCACATTTATTATTGCGTAAATATTCAACAGAATCATCAATATTAGTTTTTACTTCAATTCTATATCCTTTTCTTGTTAAACGTTGTATTGTAGAAATCTCATAACCACGATCATCAGCCACTAAAATTCTTTCCCAGTCTAGTGGTGGGTATTCATAAGGTGCATCCACCAACAATTCATCTTCAGACTCACCGCGCAATATACCAGATATTTTATCTATCATAAAAAATGCATGTTGTACTTTATTTGAATTATAAGTATGTCCTAAACCATTAAATGCATCTGTTAGTTCTTTAAAAACACTGGTTATATTTGGACAAATAGATACAATTAATCTACCCCACTCTTTCAATATTTTTTTAGCAACATTAAAATATTTAGGATCACTCAAAGTATTGGTTAAATCATGTTCTAATCGTCCCCATACATCATCAAGACAGTGAAAACACAATAGATCTGATAGGATTGAATCAGGAACTTTTGAAATATTCACTAATTTCTCTTTTAGTTCTAATAATGAAGTCGGCAACTGACAGAATGTATGACCCGGTTGTGTGAGAATCGGAAAAGTATCCTGTAACAAATACTCATCCTCAAAAGAATATAACAAGGCTGGTAAAGATGCTAAATCAACTCTATTAATTTGGTACATTGAAACGCGAAAACGTTTTAACCATTGAATACCTTTCCGCTGAGAACGCACAGTACTCCCAGAATTTAAATGTATAAGAATATTTGTAATACCATTTATCTCTTCAATCGTCGATATTTGTTTAATATTCTGATTAGCTTCTGACGCATACAAAGTTGCAACATCATCAGTTATATAAAATACCTGATTTTCAGCATCACAGTTAGGTATACTCGATTCATAACCATCGATATAAAGTAGTGTTGACAAAATGGGTCACCTTTAAAATTATTAAATATTGGTTAATTTAGAGAATTTTCTAATCATTGTCATTATAGTATCAAAAACATCTAATATACAAATACTATCATTATTTTTTAAACCATGTATCAATGCATTACGTTTACTTAAAATTGTACCAGCATTTCTATTCCAATAATTTTTCGCTAAATAAGGCAAATCTTTATTATCCTTTCTTTTTATTCTTTTTGATGGTTCAGTTCTCAAGCTATATTCCCATTCGGTTATATTTTCGATTATTCTTGCTGCTGTTAATATAATCAAATTAAATATCATTTCGCTTTTATTCAATTTATATATATCTTTTCTCCATACATCAATTGGTAATAGTATTTCATCATCAACATTAATTATATAATAATATAATAATAAACGTAATAAATATAAATCAGCCTTTAAATAATCAACCCAATTACCTTCAGGCAAATAATCACTATTAAATGTACATCCTTTTATAATTCTAAATTCTTCACGACTTGTATTTTGCAAACATTTTAAAGATGTAAGTTTGTCAATAAAACTGTTATAATTTCTAATCTTACCCTTTCCGTATTTAGATGCTTTATCGATACTTTTTAGTATACGATTCAAAAAAAACTGACTTTGCTTAAAATCCCGAGAATATGGTAATGCTTTACAAATATAATCCATTGCACCATACTGAAGGCATCGTTCAGCAACTAAATAGTCAGTTGAAGCAGAAATAACAATTATGGGTATTGAAGGATCTATATCTCGTAGTTGTTGTAATAACCATAATCCATCTTTTATAGTAGGCA
Source organism: uncultured bacterium (assembly GCA_964573385.1). Classification (GTDB taxonomy): domain Bacteria; phylum Armatimonadota; class Hebobacteria; order CAIYQO01; family CAIYQO01; genus JBAXQQ01. The sequence goes on along the minus strand of CAZNLA010000001.1, from coordinate 45,994 downwards.
TTTTTAAATCCATAATAATTACTGAATATTTCTTCAGATGATTAATCGATATTCCTTTTAATCCTTCCTTTTGAAAACTATAATATTCCGCGTTTGGATAAATTGATTTCAAAGTGAGAATCCAATTATTAATCTCATAATCCATTAGTAGTATATCATGGTCTTTTTTTATAAATGTTTCATTAATTTCTATATTACATGCCAATAAAGTATCATCGTTAAAATCTTCTTTGTTAATACAATTTATACCCCTTAATAATTCATCCGTTGCTCGTATTGTTGCATCATCGTGCGTAATACGCATCTCTTTACGTTGCACACCAGGAAATGTACCATCTGCTCTTAAGTCATCTATAGTATACGGACTATATCGAGGAAGATATGGTTGTATTGTATGTAATTTTATTTCAATAGGTTTCTTATTATCACGAAAATTGGCATTAATTATTTTTTCAAAGAAATCATATGCATCTTTATATGTTATTGGGTAACCATGCCTAACCTTTATAGCTATTTGTTCGTCTTTAAAAAACATTCCTTCCCCAATTTGACAAAGATTAACGACTGATATTAGGTAAGCATTTTTTCTTTCTTCTGGAATTGATAATCCTAAATACCCCCATCTTTTCATGTCAAAAAAATAAAACATAAAATAAAACGAAATAAGTATTTGAGTTACGTAAAGTTCGCTACAATTATGGGTCGATTTTAAATATTGATGCCATAATTTTATTATATTCCTATATTTCGAATCAATTTTAAATCTCTTTATAAAACTACAATAATAATTTATTGAAGAACGATCATTGTAATCGCCAATTTCTTTAACAAAATAAGAGTTTGCACCAGCTCTTAATGCTAATAATGCCGTCTCTGCATCATCAAAAGCACTCATCATTATAATGTTAATTTCAGGTAATACAGATCTGATTGCAGGAAGAAGTTCTATGCCAATTTCATTGTTTTCTCCCAAATTACAATCAACAATAAGAAAATTGTCAACAGTATTATCTATAATACTTCTCTTAAACACATCCCATTCTTTAAATTCATTCCATGATTTTACATATTTCACATTCGTATCGCCAAATATAGCTTTTAACACTATATCCCACATATGATTCTCAGCATTATCGTCTAACATCCATACTTTACATTTCGGAATTTTTATAGAATAACTAACCGGTAGGTCTATATTAATTCTTTTTAGAATCTCATGATGTTTTTTTATTTTTATTATCAAATTATCGATATCAATATCAATTGGTATTTTATACTTATTCGCTCTTTCTATAAAATTTTTTAATTCTTCTTTAATTTCATCATAATCTTGTTTAAAACATTTATAATGTATTGCTACCTTTCCTAAATATATTCTAACTGCTGCTGCTAATCCTATAAACTTATGACGTTCTGTTGCAAATGTAAGTTCTAATTGCCGCTCTGATGCTTTAAGCCTTAGTAATTGTCGCTCTCTAACATCTACAGTACTTAAGGCATCATCTTCTGAAAACAATTGATCATGACATAATGGAAGTTGTTTATAAATTATTGTAGGGTTATTAGTCAGATACGAAAATACACCATACTCATTTTTAGTAAGAAAACCAAATACAATAATTTTAATATCATGGTTATCTAATTCTATTATTGCTTGCTCTAATTTCTGCAATCCAGCAAAATCAGATCTTTTATTACAGTACTTAGTATATGAATGTGCATAAACATACAACAGCTTACAAGTTTTAACATTTTCAAATTTTAAAGATTCAATATTAGTGATATCTTGACCCAAAAATACAGCTGCAATATCAACGTCTGCAAATAAAATTTTCTCTTCATCCAACTTTATTAATTTTGCGCTCATAATATTCACCTCTTATAGACTTGAAAATTATTCTTATTTCTGATATCTGATATTTAAAACTTTTACCTGTGTCATATTTATTAAATTCTTTTTAGAATCTCTTTTACATAATCTAACGGCTTTAAGCTTGTTCCACCACCGCGTTTATTTGACCCTGCATTCCAACGTCCACCATATGCTGGGTCAAACTCTTTTATTCCAATATTATTTAAATGTTTCCCTTCAGGTGCGTTAAAGCCCAAACGAACTTTTACCTCTAAACGACTAGCATCACCATTAAGCGGAGTAAATATTAATATAATCTTCGCATCTGGCAAAAGCGCCGGCAGAAATGCACCATCAATTTTTCTATTCAAAGTACCATAATATACACCATCAAGAAACTCTAATCCGGCATTTTCCACTAATTCCCATGCTCTTTTTCGATCATCCCGACGTATTTCAATCAGGTCTAATACCTTCTTAGGAATTTGATCTTCCCCTAAAAATAACATTAAATTGTTTACTGAATAATTTAAACTTTTAAACTTTTGTAAAGAATTTAACAAATCAGCAATATCATTTTCTTCACCTGTATGGTCGGCAGCAATAGCTGCATTTCCAAATTTATCATCAGTAGGTAAAAATCCTTTCAGAATCAAACTAGCTAAAACACTGTCACAATCTACATGATTTATCACAACAACAGTTTTCTCGGGTAATTTGCCATATTGGTTAACATAGCATATAGCTAAATTTGTGCTTGATACTACTTTTTCAAATTGAGACACTGGTATGTGATGGTCACAATTTGAAACTAATCCAACTGTATGCAAACCATTTTTAATAAATGATCTTTCAATACCAGAAACAGCAAAGTCTACTGCAACAATTGCTTGCCCCGGAAACAATAAATCAAGTTCCTGAACAGTATAATTTTTTTCTTCAATTAGATAGATGTTTTTTAACATTTTATTTCTTCAAATTATATATTTTCATAATATTACCGGTCTAACACTAATATGCAATACAAAACAAGTACCCACTGATAGGAGTTCATTTCCTGTATTTTATCAAGATTATTGTTAAGATTTACAATCTCATTGTGTAAAAATTTTGTCGGTGTATAAACCGGCATCCCTGTTTTACCCATAAAAATAGGATCTGCCTGATGAGATAAATCATTTAATAATTGAAGTAATTTTGGTGCTTCACAAAATGCCCCATCTTCCACCAGAGATTTGAAACGGGAACGCGTCCGAGGCTTCATAGATTCTGTTGAATAATATATTGATTTTGCGAACTCCAACAAACTAAGACTAAGGTACTCATCATCTAATATTTCATTCGAATTTTGTATAGCTATCGGATATGCTACACCCGATAACGTTATACTTGCGATTATTTGCGTTAGTGCAATGCCTAACGCAGGCATATTAGTGTCTGCTTCAAGTATCATATCTGCATTATGCGCCATCTGGTTACGTGAATATTTAGCTAAATAAAATGTGTTTTGAAATAATTGTGTAAATGGTAAACCACAATCATTGACATTAACATTTAAATAATTACAGATTCTCGACAATACTAAACCCCAATCAACACTACTACTATTTACTTTGGTAGGGAATCGAGATTCCCTATGGTTTGCCATAGCGTGAACACACTTTGTCAGCCTTTCATGCAAAGCGGTCAATCCTAATACACTGGACGTTTCACCTGTGTCTCTCCACAATCTCATTACTGATTGCATCGTTTTAATAACTGCTGCCGGTTCGGCCACCATTACAGAACTATCTGCTTTTTCAGCAAATTGTAATAAATGCATAATGGGATATGACCTGATAGATTGTTCCAGCATTTGCCGTAGGTGAGTAGCATATTGACGAGTATTTCTTGCCGATTCATCAAGTTCTTTAAAAAATATTCGATACCCCAATTCATAAACTTTACGGACTAATACACCATCATTCAAATCTGTAGTAAATAAAATTATATCCAGATCCGGGAAATCTTTGTGTAAATATTCTAAATAATCAGCATCAACATTTTCTGTTCCGACATGAACGTCCAGTAGCAATGTGCGGGGTGGAATTAATTCTTCACTTGCTTTTTCTAAATATAGCGCAAGTTCATTTAGTGATACAACCCCATGGGTGTCCATACCAAAAAGATGACTTACCATGGGTGGAATAACCTGATCCCATCCAGCTGTCTCCCATAAGTCATCACATACAACCAGTGTCATGTCGCGAGGACTTGCTTCTTGTAATAATGAACTTTGAAGAATATTATACAATGTATTAGCCAAACTTTCCAATGCTTTCTTCTGATTTTCATCGACAGCACGCATTTGTAAAGTTGTTAACGATTTTGTTACTTCATCATATGTTAACCACCCATTCCTATACGCACCGTCTAATATTCTTAAACTCGCTAACATATTTTTAATTCGATGACGCAGTGCTGCGGCTTCTTCGTCCTGAAGTGCCTCAACTAATTCACTTTTTACCACTATTTCCTGCTGTGGTCTTATTCCAAAAATAGTTTTTTGAGCCGCATTATATGATTTATTAAAACTATTTTTACCTGACAGAGGGTCCCACACAACAAAAGGTATACGAGATGCAAATTTATTTTGTATATCATCTCCTGTAATAATAGGCACAACAGGAAATCGTGTTTTTCCATTTGCTAACCTGGCCCGACGTGTCGAATTGCGCGTTGCAATATTAGTATCAAGAGTCATAATAATTGTAGGTATTATACGTTCAGCACGTATTCGTTCTGCCAGTAATAAACCATATCCTTTTGCACGTTTACCTGGGATTAAATCAACCTGAACTAATAGCGCAGAATCATCTTCAATATGTTCAATAACAGCATTCGCCCAACACTCAACAAACTTCTCTTGTTCTGGTAATAATTGTTTTAAGTTTCCCATAGAGTTCGAACAAGGAATCATTATTGCTTGAACATCCCATTTAACAAAAAAACTTTCAAGTAATTTCTCAATTGCAGGTTCAACGGTGCATATTATTTTTTTCGGCATTTTTTCTCCAATTTATCAATATCTGATTTACAAATCATAAAATTAAACGGTATGAATAGAAATTTCACCTATCTATCATTAATCTTTTATTTATCTCACGTTCTACTATTTCAGAAGGTCTACCGTATTTTCTCTTGCTCATCTCACGATAATAACTTGCTATTTCATTATTAGGTTGTAAATCATTAATAACGGTATTAAAAACAAATGGAATAGATGGTACATTATCAATGAGTATACGTGCGATAACGTGCCAATTAGGAAAGTTTACTAATTCGGCTTCTGTAAATCTATTTTGTAAATATAAATTTACCCGATTTGCATCAGGTGCTCCCGGACGAAAGAATATCGTGGAATTCACATTACCCAATACTGCCTCAAGTAATCTAGTCGGTAATTGCGCTTGATTTTGATGTGCCAAAACCAAAGCTACACCGTATTTACGAATTTCACTTAACATCGACTCCATAGATTCAGTCGCAAAGTTCTGAAACTCGTCAAGATAAATATAGAATGGACGACGATCGTTAATAGCAAGTTCCTGCCTGCTCATAGCAGCCATATATATTCTGGATAAAAATATTGATCCCAATAAATTACTATTCATATCACCCAGCATACCTTTAGATAAATTAATTAATAATATTTTACTGGTATCCATTGCATCCCGTAAGTTGATAGTGCTTTTTGTTTGTCCCATTATATTTCGTATAGTTCTATTTCCGGAAAATCTGCTAAATTTACTAATAAAATAATTCATCATCTCTGAAATGTGAAAATCTGTAGCACCATCTATTTGTCGCCAAAAATCTTTCACTGCCGGATTTGTGACAAAGGAACGTTTCGCTTTCATAAACTCACCTCCCTCACCACCTTTTTTACGAAATTCAAATAAATCAGTAAATAAAACTGAAATATCTATTAATGTTCCCCCTTCAGGAGATGACATCAATGTCAGAGCACCATTTCTCATCCAATGTTCAAATTGTGGTCCTACCATACCTGTTCTATTTGGATCGAATAATTTATAAAAAATATTAATTGATTCCTGAACAACGAAATCTTTTTCATAATCCGTTCTTGCCTCAAATAGATTCAACCCGAATGGTGTATCTACATTGCACCCCGGGTCAAGATGAATTAAGTCATCAGCACGTTTTTCCGGTATTCGTGGTAATAAATAATCAATCAAATCACCATGTGGATCTAAGACACATACACCTTTACCAGCTTCAATATCTGATAATATCATACTGGTCATTAATGTTGATTTACCTGTTCCTGTTTGGCCAAGGACATATACATGCTTTGTACGGTCTTCATCCGGTATGCGAATATTAATATCACCTTTTGATGTATGCTTTACCCCAAGCAAAGCGCCTTTTTTAGGTAACCGTTTGGGAATATATGTATATTGTGGTTTATTGGTTGAAAGACCAATGTACCCGGCACCTATTACAATAGGCAATCTAAATGCGTGTGTGGCTTCACTGATGGTATATACTGTCGTTAAAGTTTCCATAACTTCAATATTATCAAGTTTAATTGCATAATCAGTAACAGCTTTCTCAACATTTTTTGTCGACAAATTATATGTTTTCCAAAGTGATGGTTCTGTAGATATTAATTCTGTTCCTATCATATTCAACAATGATGACGGTAACTTCTTTTCGGAAGCTACACAAATACGTAAATTACATATTGTTGTTTCACAATTATATAAACTTTCAAACTTTCTCCATAAAACACCTGATTGATCCTGAGAAAGCAATAGATCCTGCGGAATAAAACCATTTTTTATATCAGGCAGAACAACACTATCACAATCTAACTTAATAGAAACTAAAACAGGATATTTATTATGTGATAAAGTTTCGCAGAAAACTTTCATCAGTGAATCTGTTTGTGGCAAGGGTCTTGGAATCAAAATATCCTTTGATTTAACGATGTCTGTTTTTTCACCAAATCCTATGTGTGTAATATCATCCTCAACAGGAACAGATACACCTTCACGACGAAATTCCGTGATTTCTTTAACATGAAATGGTTTTAAAATTATCCGCAAATCATTCTCATTAGATACAGAAGTAAAACCGATTAACTTATCATTAACATGAAGTAATGACTGTAAATCAATCCATAATTCATGTGCTCCCTGGCGTGCAATATCTAAATTCGATGCTTTAATTCTTCCTACTACAAAAATTCCAAGACTATCATCACCATCTTCTGTTACTGTATTAATATATCGCAATTCTACAGTTCTTCCCGGTAAGCGACTCAACAAACCAGACACTAAGTTCTCATGCCAATGCATTTGATCTTCAAACCATCTCTGATATGATAATATATCCTGATTCTCTTTATCAAATTGTGTTACATAAATAATTTTAATTGCAAAAATAGCAAGTGAACTGCCGTCATCTTCTGTGGTGGATAAGATAAATGGACTATCACTTACTGTTCGATGGAAAGAATCTACCAGACGATTTAAACGTTCATGAGTTAATGCCGATTCAACTGCTTTATTACATTCCTGTAATAATCGATTCGCGTCAAGTTTAGATTTAGTAAAATAATCCCATGCACCATTTTTGACACATTCTATAGCAGTCCGGATATCAGTCGCTTTACCGGAGCTGGTAATAATAATTACCGGGATATCCGGATAATTACTTTTTAAAACAGTTAATGCGTCAGTACCTTGCATCTGTGAATGAGCAAATTGTAAGTCAAGAAGAATCACACCAATATCTCGTTGCTGCAAACGGTAAATACCACTCTCAGCAGTTTTTGCTACAACAATATGCCAATTATCAGCATTAAATGGCCGATTTAGTACTTCTGCCCAATGTTGTCCATCGTCATCAATCAATAAAACTTTTCGCATTCTAATCCACCAACCTTTTTCGTAATTTTGCGGCATTATGCTCTATTCGTTGAATACCATCTATCATTCTATCAATTTGTTTTAAACTCTTTACATGTTGTTTAAGAAAAGTTTTTTCATCCATAACTGCAAGCCATCTAACAATAGTATTCGATAAATCTGTTGCCTGTGCTGCCATTATTTTTGCCAATTTATATTCAAAAGGTAATTTATCGGATATACCGCGTTTTACCAGATAGTCACAGGTTGTATTCAGCATCGATGGCAATGTTACCCACCACTTCTCACCTTTATCCAACAACAATAATATATCTGACAAACGATACCCTCCCGGTTCATCCGGAGCATATCCACACAACATGGTTCTTAATGGCCCGAACCAACGATTAACAGCATCGTTTTTAGCACTGTGGAATAATGTTGAAAAAGATCTGACGAAATCTACCTGTGCTGCAAACTTACCATCATTTTTGATAACTATTCGAGTTATAAATGATATATCCTTTTTATTGTTATTAATAACTTTATATAATTTAGTAAATAAATCGTCATACCATCCCGGCCATTCATGGTTGCAAAAAGCATCAAGCATTTGTAATCTGGTAAAAGATTGCTGGTTATTTTCAAGAAGTCGCATACTTTCGGCCAATTGCCAATATGGAAAAGAAGAACTTATAAATTTATCACCAGATAATTCTGTTGGAACTCTGCGAATAAATTTACGAATTTCTTCAGTTGAACACGGCAAATGTAGATAAGGTATTTCCGGTTGCGTTAATATACAAAACTGCGGTGATAAAGCTAATTTATTTCGTGCTGACCACCCTATGAAAAAATCACAATTTTTCTCATCTATCTCCGGAAAGAAAGATTGGAATATTAACTGTATTGATTTATGTTCATATAAAATAGTCATAACTTCATTCTTTATAACTGATAATTCCTTGCAACCAATATACACCGTCAGCATTACGAATCAATTGCTTGCCTTCTACTTTACCTTGTGTGCTGTCACTGATAGATTTACGCAGTCTTGATATGATGGTGTTTATTAAACCATCAAAATCATCAGGAATCAAATCCGGGTTTGGCCATAACATATCAACTATTGTATCCCGTTGCACTGGCATATTCGGACTTTTTGCCAGCATCTTTAATATCTTTTTCCCGTCAGGATATAGTTTAACCTGGCAACCGGCTATTTCTATCGTATCTGCTACTTCATCAATATTAATATACGCAATTGTGCCTGGTGACATGCCCGGATTAATTTGAGAACCGTTTTCACGCCGAATTGTTAATCTCCATATCGATTGCGCAACCCGGTTTAATGCATCATCCCATTGTTTTGATATGTAATCGTGGGGCGCTATTCCTGCTCGCAACATCTCCAGCATTACTGAATCTTTCCAATCAATTGAAGAAATCACTATAATACCGGTGTCTGGAAGGTGCTCTTTTAAATATCTCATCACCGCTATTCCATTTTCTTCATGTGGTTGTATACCTGCCTGCAATTCATCATTATTTCGCGGTATCTGCAGGTCTAATGTTACATTATGCGGGGCCCATTCATCTATCGCCTGTTTTGCGTCATCCAGTGTTTTTACTGCCTTAACATCAAAACCTAAACTTTTCAGATGATTTGATAAGGTTTCATACCATTGTGGGTGGTCCTCTATTATCAATACCTTCCGCAATTCTGCAGTTTTTGATAACTGTTCAAATTGCTCAACCATGCGAATATCAGCATTTAAACAATACGCTTCTGAATCAGGATGATAAGTGATTAGATTGCTATAATCATGGGTTATCCCCAAACCATCCAAACCGTTTTCAATCTGTTTGCGCAGGTCATACAGGTAATCCTGCAGATGTTTTGGGGTCAGCAAATCATACGGGCTTATATCATCGCCAGCAAGCAATGATTTCTGCTGTTCCTTAGACATTGCTGGTGTTATGTCACGGTCGCCTGGCGTTGTCAGAGCTTGGCGAATATATGTTATTTTTCTGGGGATACGCGCATATTTTGCCAAATATTCAAATAAAATATATGGCCTTCTTTCCAAAGCAATTTCTACCCCATCAACCCGGATTAGCCTGGCGGTGCATTGCAGCACATCCACCACGGGAAGGTGGGTCGGTGTGGGTGACTGCACGGCAAGTTGTACGCGCGAACGCAATTGTTCTTCCCAATTTCGCGGGTCTTTTTGGATATAATCGGCTGCGTCTACCCCACTTGCCAGGGCGTCGCGCACCGCATCGGCAAAGTTCTCTGCGGCGGTCAATACTATAGCGCGTATTCCCAAATTCGGATTTTTTGCGCATATCTTCAATAATTTCAGGCCACCATCAAGGTCTGTTAATCCTTTTTTCGCGTCTTTTTCATTTAACGGCAATCCCAGATCAACCAGTGCCAGCGTGCCATTTTCGCTTTCTTTTAATAACCGTTCGCCTTCCTCTATAGTGCTGGCAGATTGAATTGGAATAGTTAATCCAATGGTAGCCAATACAGATAAAATCTGAGTTTGCCAACCCGGGTCATCTTCTATTACCACTATCCGCTTTATTACTGACGCCGATAATGGCACTGATGGCATTAATAACTTACTTATCAAGGTTGCGCATTGAAATGGTAACTCGTCCAGTTGTGTCGCATTAAAATTTTCTGTAATATCGGTTTTGTCATGTACTATTTCAAAAAACTTATTTCGTAAACTGATTAACGGTTCAACCAAATCATGTGAAAATGTATCAATTTGCTGAATCGGCAATACAGACAGCAAGTCGTACAAATCACCAATTCTTGTAGATGATGAATCGTTAGCATGGTATAACGCCAAACGAACTGTATTGCTTAACTGGTGCATTTTACTGCGCAATAACGCCGGCAAATCTATCTCCCGGGCTTTAGAATCGGCATTTACAACCAACGGCAATATCACCTGCAATGCTGCTTCATCCAATGTTGGCAACGCTAACAGGTCGTTTGCTGTTTCACTTAAATCGGTAAACTCCTTATTATTGGCAACTTTACCAACGTTTTTCAACAATGTTAATGTTTCTGCCACATCTTTGCGCACTTTATTGTCGTCAATATGGGTGTTGCCATTTTCTAACTGATGCAGGTACAACAAATCTTCACGCAGTTGATACAATGCGGATGTTAAAACCTCAACCTGACGGTTATCCGGAAATGATATTGCCTGCGTAATATGTTTTACCAGCAGAGATACATTTAAAGGTGGAGTAAGTCGGCAAACGTTCCACATGGTATCTTCATCCACGTTATTGGGGGAACGTTCTATAACAATAATTGGATTCCAAATAAAGAATCGCTTTCGTATGACACTTATAGAATCAATGGATAAAGATTTAAACCAGTCGGCATGGCAAACAAGAACAGTATCGTGTGCCAGAGACGCTATCAATGACAAGTCATCCGTAACTGTATCGATGATGAAATGCTGATTTAATGCATTATTAATTACTTCGCGCAGTGGGTCACGAAACCCTATAATTGCTATATTGCGTTTTTCCAAATTATTTTGCAATCGAATTATTACCCTTTTGCGAGTTTTAATAAAGCGCCAGTCATTTCCTCGTATCCGGTTTGAATTGCATCGAATCCATTACGGATATCTATTAATCCCTGGTGCAATTCAGAGATTTGTGATTTTATCATCTCATCAGTTAGATGCAATTTTGTCCAATGATTTAATATATTAGACACCCGATTGGTAACGTCTACCATCTCACATATTTGTTGATATATTACTGGGGAAAACAAATGTCCACCCCATTTTTCTATCTCTGTCCGCGCGAGTATTATCTCTTCCTGCAGAATTATCCACCATTGCTGGCCGTCTATATTTTGTAATGCGTTTTGCAGCATTTGCGGTAAAGATGACTGAAAAAGAGACGCATTTAAAACTATTGTTTCCAGAGAAACAAAACCATCCTGTATAACGGAACATTGATTTTTATCATTTGCGTAAAATATCTTTTTGCATGACATCCATGATAAAAATTGTAAAACATCGAAAAATTTCTGACATGCAAATAATGAGTCATTACTATCAATATATGTTGAATCATTCAATAAGCATAAATAAGGATCTAATAAAAAAGACCAATATCTATTACAGAATCGCTTAATATGACTAATACGATTTCTTGCTTGAATATAATCATTAGATTTTAAATCATTTTCAACAAATATTAAACTCTGTTCTAATTGATATATAGGGTATTGCAATTCAATATAACGATTTGAAATCTTTTGTTCTTTGTGTTTAAAAATAACATTATTTATTTCAGATATAGATTGTGGTAGTTGAAGATACGTAGCTACACCTACTGGTAAAAATGAATATTCAGGATACAAACATAATGACTCGTAAGATGACCAGGCTAATACTACTGGTAAATAATTAAGATTATCAGGTAATTTATATGCTTCAAATATTGCCTTAATTGCAGTGTGTTCATAATGTATCTTCATCTGTTACCTTTTTTCAATATAAGCATTTAGACAATATCAAACATACATAACATCAGTTAAATCTTATCACATTTATCTGCCCACTCAAGTAAACTATCTCGTAGTTTTACTATTACAGAATTAAAAATTTGAGTATTATTTTCGCATTTGTCTATTTCATCATCTATACCTTTAATAGTTAACTGACCTTCTCCCCAAGGGTTATCCGGACAAATGTATGAACTGCAAATATTAAATAATCCTTCCCGAAGCATTTCATTTTCTTTAAAACTTCCAATTAAGTTAAACTCATTATTCATTTCCAGTTTTAATGATAATCCCCAAATTATAGTTAAAACTTCAAGAACAATTTCTAATTCATCGTGTCCAAATAAAGGATCAATACTCGGTGGCTTTGTTCTTAAGGCTCGATGTAATCTACGTGAACATTCATCAGAATTATAACCATCTATTTTTGCATGAATAAATTCTTCTTTTAAATTAGAAGTCATCTCAGAAGCTAACGACTTCTCACCAGAGAATATAATTAATGGCTTGTATGCATTAATCGCAATCTTCGCATAACTTTTACTATAATTGTTTTCATCCTTTACATGTAATAATACAACTTTCACCACTGGATCAGTAATAAACAAATCCAGACATGCTATGTCAAAACCTTTTTTACAATATTTGGAATGTTCTTTCACTATATAATCAAGTTTATGTTTTTCTAATTCACTATCTATAAAAAGAAAAACATCATCTTGATTCTTATGAATATCTTCATATAAAGGTATTTGATTATTATCAATTGAAATATCAGACATTAGATAATCCTTTTTTTAGCATAATTCGTAAAAGTCCATACTACTTCAAGAAAGTATTCATTATTATTATTTGGAATACGATCACTTTTATTACTTGTTGGCCATATAGATTTTTTTACAATTTCGTTGCGATCGTTAGAATATCGATAATATGAAACTCCCCAACCGCATAATTGCTTTAGTAATTGACCTGTTTCGCCAGGAAATTCATTAGTGTGGTCAATTGGACGGCTACGTTTAAAATATAAATAAAAATCCACTGTGTCAAGATTAGAATTATATGTCACGTTAATTATTATTTTAGTAACCTCGCAAGTATCTATCTTACTTTGCCCATTTTGACAAAGTTTATTAAAGACTCCATCAGTATTTACAAAAAAATATGACCAGTCAGTTAAAACTACTGTATCTAATTTACCCTCTATTTCCAACTTACCAACTTCTTTTAATATCTCTTGGTCATCTACAGATATGATTTTATTAACATTATTCCTAAATGTATCTTCAAACATTTCTCTTACAGGTGGTTTATGAATGCTACCTTGTCCTTTTTCATAATCTTTCCCAAAAGCTGTATATGGTCCTGCAATATTTAATTTACATATACTACATCTATCTAATCCGAATGGAATGGTTCTATTTGGTAGTAGGTGATAATCTTTACATTTTTTTCTACAGTGATCTTCATACACAGATTTAATTGTATTTCCTGCATCCTCTATTCTTTGAATAATAGTTCTACCATTAATTTCGTTTATATTAAGATGAGATTCATTTACCCATTTTTCAATGTCATCTTCACATACAACATTATGACAGGCTTTTGCTAACGGGGTTAACTGTTCTCCATTAATTGTTTTTAATGATTTAGCTAATAATAGGTGGTTATCATATTCAGAAATGATGTCTATTGCTTTTAATAAATCAATATATAATTCATCGATAAAATTAATATCTTTGTTTAACCAACGAGCAACATTAGGGAAATCGCCGGCTACATCACGTATTGGATATAATCTTGTAATTTGTATACTATCCCATTTTTCTTCTTCCTCATCAGTAGGTCCTAAAGATTTTTCTATTTTATGTAATTCTCTCAATGTAGTAACAAGCTTATCAAATGCTTCACCTAAAGATCTATTTATATCATAATAATTTTGTCTAACAGCATACCCTAATTGTGTATTGAAAATAACATTTTTAATTTGTTCTATGGAACGAGGATTAGAAAAAATTAATATGGGGAAATTCATTCCTAATGGTAACGTAGCTTGTGATAATTGCTTTGCAAGTTCTAAGGCATATTGTTTTGCTTTATTGATTACTTCAATTAAAGACATATCTTTATATCGTTGAATAATTGGTGTACAAAACAACGATAATGACATATATATATTTGGGGATATGATTAATCCTTTGCTTAAAATTCGTTCCGTTGATATTTTCCATAACATATCCTCTACATCTAAAATAATAGAGTTCAATCTAGTCGAATTTTGCTTTATATTAACTTCAAACTTTAAAGCTTCACCACAATCCTTTATAAAATTTTCTATATATTCTTCTATATTGGGATCAGCAGTATATACTTTAAGTTTCATATTATCATAAACGCCTAGTTCTGTGGCTAATTTTTGCAAATTACCTGCAATACGAATACCTTCTTTATTATTACCTTTAACATCACCAGGTTCTAAATTCTCATTAAAATTTACATCAAAAACCGCAATGTCTGGCAGGATAGAAATATCATTATGTTTTTTAGCTCTATTAATTTCTTCTTGTACTGAGAAAGCGGTATCAAAGCCCTTTATAATTAAACAATCATCAGTATATATTTCTCTTAATTGGTCTTTCACGCTTTTTCCAATTTGGTCATCTGCTATCCAAACTGTATATAAACTATTATTTTGTCGCATTTTTTCTCCTTTTAGTGTAAGAACGTTATTAATTTACAAATTAATTTATATTAACTTAACATTATATATTTAACTTAATTATCCAAGTGATTTCAACAATTTTTTCATCAGGAAATGTATCGGGATCGTAATCATCATCAGGAGAAGGATAGATTACTTCTTTAAAAGGTAATCCTTCACCTATCTCACTAATTAACGTTTGTACTTGCCTAAGACCTCGAATGCCACCACTTGGATTATAACTTTCATCTTTAGATTTTTCTATATCCAGTAGTTTCCATAAACGCTTTGCTTTCTCTGCTCGCGCTGTATTAATAATTGTAATAATAGTGAGTAATTCATCAGATTTAACACTGAATTTAACAAATGATTGTTCATCACAAGGACAATCAAGTGCAGCACGTATTGCATTTTGAAATAATTCAATAAGTATACCTTCTAATGCACCTCGGAAAACACCACTTACCTTGCTAGTTTGATTTGCAGATGGAGTAAATGAGGCGGATATAGAGAAATTAGGAAGATTAACATTTGCCAGAGATAAATTAATCATATTATCATCATATACTGTTCCACCCATATTAATTTGTATAGCGTCACGTGATACAGATTTTGCTTTTGCTTTTCTCCAATTTGTTTCACTATCATCTACTAACATTCTCTCGCGAGAATCTGATACATCTGTTGTTGTAAAAATTATAGCTAAACCCAACAAAGCAGTGTATACCGTAAGAATACCACATGACATCAGTGGCCAACGTTGTACTTGACGATTATCTTTTTTCTCATCTTCAAAACGATCTGGCGCCATTACCCAAAAAAACAGTTGCGCTTGTGATTGAAGCAGTTGTAACAGGCAATTAGTAATATGAATATTATCTTCAACTTCAGCAATATCAGTTAACAAGCCAATCGTAACTTTTAACTTTCCACCTAAATTGTTATATTTTCTCATTGAACGACCGGTATTTTCAAGAAATAACGGAGGCAATAGCATTGCATTTTTAAATCCATGAGCAGCACCACGCGCATAAGAACTTAGAGCCATTTCCTTTGTGGCTTTAGCATAACGTTCTGTCGACTCTGTATTATATTTACTATCATGAATCATCCATAATGCACGTACAAGTTCCAGTAATTTTTCTTCATGCTTTGGGGTCCATGAATCGCCTTTTTTGTATTTCGCATAAATCCATGCACTGCCACGATATGTATCTGGAATTTTACTATCATCTTTATTGTCAGAATTCTCAGATAACGTAAGAGGGATACTAATTAAAGAAGATGTTCTAAACTGGTTATTAATATCACCATTTACAATTTTACTAAATTCTTCATCAACCATTTTATGCATGACAAGATGACATAAATCTAAATCTTTAGCAATTGCATTTTCTTTATTATATTTTGTTTTATTTACATTTTCGAATAATTGATTTATTCTTTCATCTAATGCCTCCCTATATTCATCGTAAGGATCTTTTTTACTTTGTTGTTCTGCATCTACTAAATCCTCAAGTGATAAAGTACAAGAAAACGAACGTTTTGGATAAACAATTACATTATCAACATCTTCATCAATATTTTTATCTATTTTTTTTATTCTTTTTGTTGATGGGTCCAGTTGGAAAACGTCATTATCATCCCATTCTTTATTAATAGGTTTTAATGCTGAAATATCTTTTTCTATACTATTATAAGTTTTAAAACTCATCTTTACTTTTTTCAACATATCACAAAACTGTTTTTTTGTCGCTTCAGTCTCTTTTGGTTCACCAGTAACTGTACGTATGCGTGATAATATTGATTCTATTTTCTCGTTTGATGATATCGTTGAATAATTAATACCACGCCATTCACCTGGTGCATTTGCACCAGTAAAATGAGGGTGTTGATAAATACCACATTTTGAATTTTGCAATGCCCAGGTATTTATTTGCCAATTAATAAGCAATCGGGTAGCATTTAATACGTTCTCATTATCATTTTCAATATCTGCATTTATCCAAACTCTTGCTTCTTCAAAAATATCTTCAAAATTAACTGCTTGTTTAAACCATGGTGCTGTATCAACAAAAATAATATCAAAAAAATCAAGCATCCCAGAATCTTTAATAAACTTATCTATTTGCTTCCCTTTTAATAAACTTGAATCATCTAATATATTATTAAGTTGCTCGTTCTTACTTTTTATTACAGATGGTCCTAGGATCGCCTTATACATAGGAAGACCATTTTTGACAAACAAAGTCGGTGCTGGAATACTGTTTAACGTCGATGTTCGCATAACAATATTTTTATGTAAATCAATACGTTTATTCCAAATATCATCTTCTTTATTTTGTGCCCATTTTATAGGAATAGATAATTTAGTAATTTTTCTTTTAGTATCAACATGTATCATATACCATACCATGGAAAACTTATCTAAATCCCTATTATTTAATAAAATAGATTCGATATAATCATTAAACTTCTTTGTATCTTTATCTTTATCTTTATCTTTATCTTTATCTTTTTCATTCTCTTTTTCTTTTTCATTCTCTAATAAGTGGCTATACTGCTTTTCACAAAATTCACGTATTGGGAGATCATCAGGAATAATTTTACAATAGTTAACAGCAAATACTTTATCCTTGAATTTATCTGCTATTATTTCCAAGGCGCTAATATTATCATTCCCATCAGATAATGCCATCTGATTACCAATGATTCGACCGCCTTTTTTAATTAAGGTTGAAGCTATAGCAATATGTTTTTCAAAAGCTTCCTGACCATCTGCTCCTGCTCTGAAAGCATGTTCTGGAGGAAGTACGCCTTCCTTAGTAGGATTATATGGTGGTGAAAGAATAATTACATCAAATACACCATTCAAACAATCTTGATGTTCTGTTACTTCTTCAAGAAAAAGTTCGCAAAATATAATGGATTCATTTTTGGCATTTGCTAATTTATTTTTGGCCTCATTAATGCTTTTAGCAATTAATGACTCCAAACCATTTTTTTCTGCATTATATGCTGCATATTGAATTGCACGAGGAGAAACATCTATTGCAAGAACTTTACAACCTTTTTTAGCTGCCCAAATTGCATATACTCCATTACCTGTACCAAAATCGAGTACTATTTCACCCGGTTGCAAATTTCCATATTGAGACATCATACGGCAGGAAAAGACTTGCTCTTCCTCTAAAACAGGGAGAACTCTATCCCATCTATGATCGGTGACAGGATCAGCCTCAATAGTGATACCGTCAAAAAACGCTATCCCACGTTCCCGATCAGCTAAACAGGGAATCCATTCAAAGTTCTCAATTGATGCCATATCAGTATTATCTCCCAACGATGACACGTTATTCTTACAACACTATATTACTTTTCTTCTTGAAAAATAAAAATCCTCCTGACTATATAATATTTTTTATTTATTATCCTCAAAATGTTTAATATTGGGGATGAAAAGAATAACAATTTAAAATTATTCAAAAAAATCAACAATACACTGGTGAAGCCAAATCCTGTGCTCCCAACTGATAGGAGGAGATAATAGCGATGTATAACATTTTGTATCACTTGGCATTTTTGAATCAACTTTTCGTATCTGATAATATATCAAAGCAAAGTAATTATCATTTATACTCATCTTATCTATATATTTTTTAATATTTAAAGAATTTATATTATTTTTAGCAGGTAAATTACCAGTTAAATAGTTCTGGTACATACCTTCTAAAAAATCACGAATGGATATATCACCTAAATCATTTTCCTTCCAGGAGTGATTAGGAAACTTTTGAAGAATACGTGAGTATTCAATTTCGCAATGATTGTTAAATGATTCAATGATTTCGTCAATTGCTATTACTTTACCGATAGCATCTGAGATACTCATCTGATTTCCTATACAATATCCTCCGGGTTTCAACAGATGAGGCGCTATCTGTATTTGCTCGCGGAATGCACGTTGCCCATCTTCAGCAGCATAAGCATGTAAAGCTGGAGATATACCTGGTGCTGTAGGGTTGTATGGAGGTGCAAGAATAACGAGATCAAATGCCTGTTGATTTGACTGAATATCAGCAAAATCTTCCACACTTATTTGAATAAAGCAAATAGAGCCAGGTTTCAAATTACCTGGTGAATCAGCGATCACAATATTATTAGTGATTGCATTTTCTATAGCCATTGAAATAGCCCGGGAAGCAATATCAATAGCTATTACTCTAAACCCTTGTTTAGCAGCATAAATAGCAAAAATACCGCTACCTGTGCCAACATCAAGAATTAACGCATTGGCAGGTAATTTACGTAACACCGAAAGCATTTCACGACACATAAATATCTGTTCCTCTTGCATGATCGGAAGAACACGATCATTCCGAGGATCAGTCATACTATCAGTGCGAATTATTATATTATCAAAATCTGCCTCCCCGCAAAGCATATCAACTTTGCAGGAAGGCCAAAATGGAGAACTCATTATTAAAATTCCTAACTATTTATTTCATATCAGGTATGAGTTTACCATTACGGTATACCCCAACCTCAAGAGGTGTAACCAAGTCACCATCAGAGTCAAACTTCAATGGACCGGTAATACCTTGCATATTTGTCTCCTGTAATGCCTTCATCCATTGACCAGAAACTGAAGGACTCTTAATCTTTTTAGCGGCGTCATGTATAATCATCGCCATATCATATGCAAAAGCATGAGTATATAACGGTTGTTTATTATATTGTTGCACAAACCGCTGAGTCCATTCCTTTACTTCAGGACGATCTGGTCGTGTCACAAATGTTGGTGCAACCTGGCGAATACCCTCGAGTTCATCATTACCTAACACACCTACAGTATCAAGCATATCATATGTAGCAATAGTATTTCCATCTTTGATTAACTTTAGCGGTCGTAATGAACGGACTTGATTAACTAGTTCGTTCTGAAATCCATTAAGGATAATAAGATCAGGATTAAACTTCTTGATTTTTGCTGCCGCAGGTTTGAAATCTGTATTACCAAAATCGTATGGTTCTACAAGCAAATCATTAATACCGGCTTTTTTAAGTCCGGGTATTACAAAATTATTAAATTCTTCAAGCGTATGAGGTAGTTGTACATATAAAATTGCGACACGCTTAGCATTTATTTTTTTTGCATAATCAAGGTATGTCGGTGGTTCGATCTTATAACTCACCCATGTACGGAAATTATTATTACCCGTTTTATTTATTACAGGATCAAAAATCCATACAAAGTGTGGAATACCTTTCTTTGTAATTTGATCAATGATAGCCATTGTTTGTGGTTTCACCCCTGACACATAAATATCTGGAGAACCGGTAAATTGTTGCTGCATAATTGAAACTGCAGTTTTGGGTTCACCAGCATTATCCTGCCAATCAAATGAAAGCTGTGGCCCTTTAGGATCTGTTAGTTTTAAATCGGTAAGAGCCATATTAACACCATCACGTACCGAAGCACCATAAGTTGCCAATGCGCCAGTTAACGGCAAATTTGTTGCAATCTTAACTGATCCAATATTACCATTTTGCTGAGTTACATTATAAGTAATTAATAATGCAACCAGAATGGCAATAACAACGCCGATAATTAAACCTTGATTTTTTTTCATATTTTCTCCTTATAGGTATCGATTCAAATGCCTGGAATAGCCAGGAGTATTCCATGGTCTGGAATAAAACCAGAAATTTTATCCCATGTATACTTCGTCATTTCACTATCTAACGCAGAAAAAGGTTCATCAAGCAAGATTACTGCCTTATCTTGTGTATCAAGAATACATGATAAAGCAACCCGTTGCTTTTCACCTCCGCTTAGATCTCCAACTTGCTTGTTAGCAAATCCTTTCAACTCAAATGGTACTGGTGACACTCCTGATAACTTTAATACTCCTGAGACTTTAAGATTATTAAAGTGTTGATTACGGGTTTGCAAATAAACTTGCCCTAGTTTTCTGCGCCGCCAAGCATCCATATGGGAAACATCAGCTCCATTAATGAATACTTGCCCATTTGTAATAGGGGTGATTCCTGCTATCGCATTTAGTAACGTTGTCTTACCCCAACCATTTGGTGCCATTAATATACTTACTTCACCTTTATTAAGTGTAAATGACACACCGGTAACAAACGGAACATCATCCATTTGCCACCCAATAACATTCCTTTTCCCCCTATTTACTATCAACTTGTCCAATAATAACAGGGGCCACTCGGCTGTAGATTGCAACTTTTCGTCAGAGCAAGGAATTAATTTTATCAGGCGTGCACCACCGGGTAAAAATATATTTTCTTCTTTGTGTTCAGGATATTTACTTTTACAATATGCTATGAACTGATTACCAACCTGATGATTAGTTTCATTACGCACATTTTCCACAGATTGTTCAACGATAACACCTTCTTCTAATTGAAGCACTCTATCTATTATCGGCAGAATGTGTGGAATATTGAGGAAATGCTCTACTATTACTATACACAAATTATGTCGAATGCTTAAATGATCTAGAAGGTCAATAATATCATTTCGTCCATTCTCATCTAATCCTGCTAACGGTTCATCAAGAAATAATATTCGTGCACCAGCATTAACTGCTTGAGCAATAGCAACACGTTTAGATTGACCGAAAGAAATTTTATCAGCTGTTGATAATGCTCTATCACCTAAACCGAGTGAAACAAGCATTTCATCTGCATGCTGGCGATTCAAGGTTTCATGTCGAATAACTCTTCGTGGGGTAAACAAACTCCAAAAAGGGTTTTCTCCTATTTGATTCGGTGTTGCAACTGCGATATTGTCTTGTAGAGTCTGCGAATTAAACAAACGAACATCTTGCCAGGACCTTCCAATTTTTCGCTTCGCAATATGTTCTGGGGCAAAATGATCTATTGGATTCAAAGAATGCCACCAAGGCTTAGGGAAAACAAACTTATCAAAAAAAGTTCCATTATGAAATACTATTTGTCCTACAGATGGTGATAGATTACCCGTTAAAATATTAAGAAGTGTTGTTTTTCCGGAACCATTATCGCCTCGTAAAAGCACTACTTCACCTGATTTAAGAGTTATATCTACATTATTTAATACAGATTGACCACCAAATGAAATACCGATACCACTTGCATTAAGCAATAAAGACTCGTCATGGTTAAGTATCTGACTATTAGCAGCAGTAGGAATTGAAAATTTATTATTCATCAATCATTTTAATCCAATTTATATTCACCAGCAATTCCTTGAGGTCGAAAATGCATTAGGACAATCAACATCATACCATATATAATCTGTCGAATATTCGCGGAAATCAGATCAGGAATGTGAATAAAACGTAATAGTTCTGGAATGACGAGAAGTATAATAGCACCAATAATTGCACCTGAGAATGTCCCCATACCACCCACAATAATCATACTTAACATTAAGATTGATTCATTTAGACTAGCCATTCCAGGTTCAATATAACCAACATAACTTGCATATAATGCACCAGCAACAGAAACCATACCACATGATATAGCAATCATTACAATTCGTATAATTCGTGCATTCTTTCCGAGTCCACGCGCAACTAAATCATCATCTCGTAAAACTTTAAGCAACCGACCCCAAGGTGATTTAATTAGTAATAAATTGACCATACCAATGACCATCGCAACTAAAACGGCTAAAAAAGCGAGTTTAACATTTGTATCAAAGTGTATACCAAGTATTATTGGTTGTGGAATATCAGATATTCCAAAGGAGCCATTTGTTAAATTTTGCCAAGTACCTATAGGTGCGGTAGTATTTGTCCAATTATTTAAAATACTAAATAATACAGCCTGAACACCTAATGAACATAAAACGAAATAATCACCCCGTAACTTCCAGGTTGGTATAGAAATAGTTAAGCTAAAAATTATTGCTACTACAATTCCAATCAATACAGTAGGTATGAATCCATAACCCAACTTGATTGATATGATTGCAAGTGTATAACCACCAACCGCATAAATAGTCGATTGTGCCATAGATAATAGACCAGAATAGCCTACAACAAGATTAAGACTCATACCAATAATAGAATATATAGCAAAATATGTAATTAAATGACAAAAGTAATTCATTGATTCATTTCCACACGACCACGGTTCGTAAACAATCCATTAGGACGCCAAAGGAGGATGATAATTAACAATATGAATGTTACAGGTTCTACCCACCTTGCTGAAGCATACCATCCAATAGAAGTACGTAGCGATCCAAGTAATATACCACCTACTACAGCACCTTTATAAGAATAAATACCACCGATTATAACAGCAACAACTGCAGGTAACAACGCAACTAAACCTACCTGTGTAGAAAATCCAATATCGGAAGCATTCATAAGAGATGCTGCTGAGGCAAATAAACCAGCAAAGATAAATGCTATCATACGGGTTATTATTTGATTATGACCTTTTAACGCAAACTCTGTTGAATTATCTGATAACCCTCGAAATTTAAGTCCCATATTGGAATATTTTAACCAAATGAAAATACTAATAATTAATACAATTGAAATAATAGCCGAATAAAAGCGAATTGATGGTATCGTACTACCAAAACAACTAACTGTATAATCTAAGCCAGATCTTAAAACCTTTACTTCATTTCCCCATATCATTGAGGTTGCTTGTGAAATCACAATATATAACCCAAGTGATGATACCATTTGAACAGCCATTGATGAATTTTTCTTTGTTAATGGCCAATGATTTATATAGTCAGAAATAGTGGCAATAATAATTCCACATAATGTTGCAATTATTAATGCTGGGATTGTTGAAAATCCTTTTTGTAAACATGACCATGCAATATAAGGAACAATAACATATATTGCAGCCAAGGTAATATAAAATATCCCTGTAGATATATATACTACAGAGAAACCTAAAGCTAATACTGTAAGTATTAACCCGCTAATCAAACTATCAACGGCTATTTGCATAATCTATTAAACGTTGTGCTTAAAGATAACAACAACAAACTATTGTTATTTAGTTGCAATTAATATAAATAACTAATAATTTAACATCTAATTTTTATCTTCATTTAACACATTCATCTGCCTCTGCCATCTGAGTATAGCATATATTTAGGTACATACTCAACAAAGTTCTCTTCAGCACCGATGCAACTTCATCAACAATTAAAATACCATCCAAACCTTTCCTGTTGCAATACACCAAGTTCTTCTACTATTTTTATCTTACATAACTTGTTTTACAAGCCCATACTATAATTAACATTATACACATTTTACATTTGGGGAAATGCATGGTTTTATATTAGACACAAATGAATGAAGATCAATATAGATGGCGAAAGATATCGAAAATTAGCAGTTCAAGAAGATGTTGTTCAGTCGTTCAGAAAAAAACACGTTATACAAAATTTGTATAAAGGCCGAAATTCAAACGTGAAAATGTTTACCACTTCTTTCATTAGCAATTATTTAGAGGCATGTAATTTTATAATGTCAATGTTTTTCTGAATCATAATTATATGGTTTTGAGTGGATAAAATTCTTTTTGAGTTTATCACTGTGAGGTAGTTCCCGAAAATAATAAACACTTGCTAAATAGTGATTATTTCATTACATTATCCAACAAAAACTCAATTCCGTTAGAATGGAGAATAAGATAATGCCAGTGAGTGACCTGAGCACAACGCGAGTGATAGTAGACCAAAGCAGGAAATACGATACTTACTGCCTACCTTGAAGAACGATAAACTTATCCTTTACCCACACAAAAGGCTATGGACCAATTTTTAATTATATGTCACATTAATTTTAATAACACAAATGACTGATAATACTGAGTAACCAAAATAACAATACTATACAGAACATACATCTCATTGCTTTTGTAACAGAAAAAGTACTTTTTGGTGCAGGTCTACTACTATATTGTTTTACTAATATAGCATCAGATTTCTTCTCGAGTTCAATAATCATGTTATTGTGATGAATCCAAAATTGAGTAAACCTTGATTCCATTATCCAAACACAAAGTGTAAAACATATACCGAGAATTTCGATGGCATTACGCATAATAGAGTCTATTGGGCTAATCCTGCAAAAAATTATCGCACAGAACGCCAATGTCGTCACAATGAATGTGACAAAAAGTGTAAAACGAAGATTGGCAAAGTGTCGCATGTTCTCGCCTATATGTCTGTATTCTTCCATTTATTGGCTCCTTTAGCTAAATATAAATGATAAAGATATGATTCAACATAATCATTTATATTCCTTTTTTATTTACAATGTTGTGATAATTCTATTCTATATAAAGAAAGTATCTTCTATAACATGATATAACTCATCTTCTATAACAATGTCATAAATTAAAATTGCAAAAATTCATAATCATAATCCCTTTACTTATTACTCCGGCATTTACGGTCAAGGTAGTGTTCTATTGCCGGACGTAATGCATTTGCCAATGAAAATTTTCGCATGTCATCATGGTTATCGGGATTAAATGATGCACGCATATTGAAGTAGAATACAACTGTTTTCCCAGGGACAAATCCTGTGAATTGTCCAAACTTATATTCTGGTATCCCAACAACACATAACAATGTTTCGTCATTTGCATTAGAATCTGATGAAGCCACTAATGTACCTGTTTTAAATATTGTATAATACTGCTTTTTTCTTCCCCAGTTATTTTGAATTCTCCTTGCTGCTGTACCGCTGATAGCAGTTTCATGCAAGGGCTGGATAATATTTTTCACTCTCCAATTTCTATTATCAAGTGGTGCCGGTAAGGTGTTAAATGATGCTTTGTTCTTATCATTTCGTATTTCCAGCGTTGCATTGACTTTTTTGCCGGTAATTAGGCTTGCACCTGCTTCTGCCATTACAATATTGCTGAACATGCCAAAATCTGAACCACCCAATGACATCGAAGCGACATATCCGCGAGGACTATCCATATTGATAGGATCAGGAAGAAAACGTTCGGGTAGTAATGAACCTTCCACAGATTCTGAAACATATTTTTTGTCATTATCCTTTGTAGATAAGAATGAGGGTAAAAAATTAGTGCAGTCATTAGTTAATATGTCATTAACGTTATCACCTTTTTTATCTATTAAATAAACTCCTGCGATTTGAGGCAGCATATTAAAGTATGCTGATTCGCGAATTCTGCTATTAATCTGTATTGAATCAGGGGTTTCTAATGTGAAAGGAAAATACGGTTCTTTGATATTTAATGCATAATTTTTATTACCTATCTTCATATCCGCAGATGATTTATTAACAGGAATAAAACAATCCTTAATATCTTTAACGTTATCTTTATTGATAGTCCCCAGGAAACCATAAAATATTGCCGGCCAATCACATGATGCTGGCAAAAAAGTATTAGGATGAACAGCAGTATCAAAATATCTGCTGTCAGTTTTTTTAGTTAAATCTATAGACGGATATATCGGAATTGATCTGCCAATAATACTTCGTTCCTGTTTGTTTTCATAAACCGACACATCATTAAGTTTAACTGAAGGCCACAGACCACAAGCTACAGTTGAAAATAACAATGGTTTTATGGTAGAGCCAACAATATGACGTTTGAAGTTCCAGTTGCTATTAGCAACTTCCTGATGATTATGACTTTGATTTTTAAATTCGCTTCTAACTTCTGAATCAGTCCAATCTATGCTTGGCCATGCAGGTAATGCCAGGATTTCACCGGAGAAAGGATCCATTACAGTAGCAGAAATATATTTCGCGTCATATTCGTATGGACTTTCATTGCGATACCGTTCCTGCCCCGGTTGCATTGCATATTGATTCAAACATTCCTGAACTTCCTTTTGTAAAGAAAGATCAATAGATAAATCAATTGATTCTTCTGTTATTTTCTCATTTCCATTAAATTGTTTGCCACGAATATTATTAGCATTCTCTGCCAAAGAATGTATCAACGGTAAATATTTTTCATAACCAGAAAGTATGGATGTAAAATCACCATTACGCCAGCACATTCTTGATAATGCATGACCTTTTAATCCCTGATACATAAAAGTAATTACATCATCAGGTTTGCTTTTTGGAGTAAAACAAATCAACGCGCCTTCATTTAACTTTATCCCTTTTTGTTTATCATTTTCATCTCCAATGAAAGCTTCTTTTAATTGCTGCGATATTTTTTCTATTAATCCTGACGGCACATATGGGGGATTATCAATTTTTACTTTATCGCCTTTAACTATACCTGGTTTTATAAAATATACATCATTCGCTTCTCTAAAAAACTCACCGACATTCTCGTAACCATATCTTATTCTAACCCGTGGGAAATCTACTAAGGATGCTAATTCTGGATTTAATAAGTCCAAAGTTCCTGAAGTATCATTTTTTTTGTCTTTAATGCTTAAACTAAAAGATCCACCCATTAAGGATATAACAGGATCATTTGAAAGTCCTCCCGCATTAATCTGACCATACCAGAACTTGTTCTCATAAGGTGATTTTAACTTGAACTGATTTTTATCAATATTCAGTATCCACTTACCGACTTCATTACGTTGCGCGGAATATGGGCAACTTTTTGAATTCTGTTTTTTATCAAGAGTCATCTTGTTAAATACGTTTATAAATAATTTTTCTATCGGTAATAATGCGACATCATCATATTCAAGTTTTTGCGTATTTTTAACTATTTCACATTCATCTGATAATTCAATAACACCGTTATCTACATGAGATTTCATGATGTCGTATGCCGCAGGTTTTTTTTCTATAATGGCTACATCAGACACCCCTTGTGAAACAGAATCAGTATTAGTTACTTTCTTATCATCATTACTTGCAAAAATATTATTTGGTTGAGTATAATTATCAGGTAATTTCATTAACACTACCCCTATACCCAAATACCATAAAAATGCTATCACACCAAAAATACCTATCCCGCTCCATGCTTTTTTATAATAAGATTGATTTTGATTTTGATTTATTAACATCTTATCCATTTTATAAGTAATTAAGAATGCTGATAACAACAGTAAAAATCCTGCCTGAAACAAATCTCCTAATGACCGTACACCTAAAAATGGAATATTTTGACCTGTGAATACAACCATATTCAAATTAGCACTAGCCATATACAAAGAATTAAACAGAAAATAACCAGCTATCATCAATAAAATTGGTGCCCTGGCTCGGATGTTAATATTCCTTGCACACGATAATTTATATGCAGAATAAACCAAAATAGACGCTAATACTATAAAGACAAACGATAAACACCAACCTATTAATACTCCATGTTCACTTAATATAAAAGTAGAATATACAGAATCGACCAGTGTTGTTTTATAATCCATTCCCTGACGGGCTAATGGGGCAGAACCATATTTGGTATCGCAATGTCTGCCAGCAGACGCATAACATAACATCTGCCACATTTGCTGACGATTTCGTGATAAAATGGTAAAATTTTTCTCTTTAGTAATCATATCTTGATATTTAGGTGATGTTAATAAATCATTTACGTTATCACCTAACAACCAGCATCTGTAATAAACAGCAGTATTACCATACCATTTTTCATTGTTTGAACTCGCAATTAGTTTTGGTAAAGAAACGAATAAAATAAACAAAAATATTACCGCGACAATTGCCCAACGAGTTGATGTGTATGGATTTTTTCGAGACGCAGTTATTTTGATATTAGCAAGAATAATAAAAAATATTACTGGTATAATTGATAAAGAATAAATTACTAACGCACCGGGGTCAACTATACCCCAAAAAATACATACTTCGACTATTATTAATAAAAACCACAACCATTGCATTTTAGTAGGTGAATTTAACATAAACTCCATCACCCAGAATAACGAGAGCACAATAGCAATATACAAAATTAATGATGCTTGTCCTAGAAAGAGAAACTCATTGTTATTTATTTTAGAGACAATCCCTATGAAAGCAATACTAATAATAATTATTAGTACTCTCATATAATAAACTGGGTTTTGTCCTTTATATATACTGTTAAAACATTTTAATATTTTTTCAATAAAAGCAATCTTATGTAAAAATAATTTCAATCCGGATATTGAAATTAAGATTTTTTCTATAAAATTAGTTTTGACAACTGTAATTATTGCTAATAAAGATGGTATAAAAAGTAGTGTCCACAGACTTAAAGTGTATGATTTTTCAAAATGACCCAGCTCTGATGCATAGGCATCAAATGGAGGAAGCAATGCTGCCCTGTAACCAATTATCAATCTAAATATAAGTATGATTGCTGTTAATCCCCATAATAAAACTATTATTGATAAAGTTTTTGTGTCCGTTGTTTTATTGCGGAAAGAAATAGCAACACAAAATAAGAAACTAGAGATTGCGAATAATATAATAGCCAGGATTCCCGGTGAAATGCCAAGAAAAGATGGCAATT
Organism: uncultured bacterium; assembly: GCA_964573385.1. Classification (GTDB taxonomy): domain Bacteria; phylum Armatimonadota; class Hebobacteria; order CAIYQO01; family CAIYQO01; genus JBAXQQ01. Next base: position 16,499 of record CAZNLA010000001.1, on the reverse strand, counting down.
CAGTGCGACCGGCGGACAATACTAAACCAAGATTTGGTTTGCCTAATAGTACCTTATCATTTAATATGTATTGGGCAGTTGTTTGACCATCTTTAATAATCAGGTTATTTTCTTTATCAAAATCTCCTCTTGCATAAATAGGAACAACCAGATTTTCAGCAGGTAGTAAAATACCATCTACCGCAAATCCTTTTTCTGTATTTGAAATGAAAAAGGAATTTATAATATCCGGTGGTAAAGGATACTTTATAGGGGTAGAAAATAAATAATAAAGAAACTTTTGACCAGGATATTGTGGGTTGCGAACTAGTTTAGACGGTAATGTCATACTAAAACTTTTATTTTGATCTATGCCATATATCAACTTCATATTCTGATTAGAAGATAATACCGGAATATTTTTAGTGTAAAATGATGATAAACTATTTGTCATATCATAACTTTTTTTGTCTATAAATATTTCCGGAACATTATTGGTTTCACTTATATCCGGTGGAAATAATGTTAGATTACTATTTGCATCACCTTTATTTATCCTGACTATTAAAGATTTTAGGATGGGTGCATATTCTTCTTGTGTAAGTAATGGTACTTTTCCATCTTTCTTCCATGTACCAGTAAACATCTGTTTTTCTGCTCTACTTAACAAATTACCCAATGACATCGCATCTTTTAATTTAAATCGTGTAAAAATATTTCTTAATGAAATTGTTGTAATATATTTCTCGTTATCAAAATATTTTAATTCTTCATGCCACTTATCTGACTTATATACTAACCTTGCAACATCATTACGCCCAGGTAAACGAAAAGATATTACCGAATTGTCCTTTAAAATATTATTTTTATTTATATTTATACATTTATTATTTATTCGTAACGGATATTTCCAATAATCTATAGGTTTGGCATTGATATCCCATGATGATGTCTCACCATTTTTAACATCAGGTGTAAGCGATATTTCTGACAAACCAGATGTTTTTTGTTGCATACCACTAATATTAAATGCGTCTTGTTTAGATGATTCTCCATTAGATATCGTAAAAGTATTGTCTTTAGCATAAAAACCTAAAAATGATAACCTTTGTTCTATACGGTCATTAATTAATGGAGAATTAGCAGAAAAGCCACCTAAATGATTATATAGCAATAATGACCCAACTATAAATACAAAGAATATATACGCATATAACATCTTCACATCTATAGCACACTCGTTTTTAACAAGATAAATTAACATCATCATTGATAATATGCAAACAATCACTATTTCTAAAGTTGTCGAACTTACTAATAATTTGATACAAATTCCTGCAATTAAAACAACTACTATAAGTAAGTAATATTGTTTAACAAAGTAAAGAAAATTATTCATGATGCTCCTCTTGTGACATTTCATCACCAGTATTAATTGTATTTAATCCCGATTCTTAAGCATTGGCTATATATATGTCGTTGTCTACTATTTCTAAATTAAAATTAAGAAACAACGGGTGATGATGTCTTCGTGTCTCACTGTTGATGATTTCCATTGCATTACAAATGTCATCATGATATGGCATTTTGTTCGTTCCCGGAGGAACTAGTAACTCATCCTCAGCCCATGTATGAGCACCATAACTGGAACCTATAGATTGGGTAGTTTTCAAAATAGATTTGACAATTTCATCAAGATTATTATCATCATAGTTTCTATCAATCAATTTAATTATATTAAATTTAAACACAGGAATTGCTTTCATTGCATATTTGTTATTTGGCCAATCAATATCATTTATGATTTTACTTAAGTTTACAATGTTAAAAAACATTAAATAATAAACTGCGAAAAATACTGATTCATTTTTATAATAACTATTAATATTACTACTAAAATTTAAAGCATGTTGAATTAATTGACTTATTTTTTTATTTTCATTATTTATTTCATTAATTTGTTCATATGTAAGATATAATTTTGCATATCTTTGATCGTTAGTTTGAGTTTTATTTTCACTTTCTTTAATCTTATCCTGTAACGATTGTATTTTTATCTTTTCTTCTGAAATTAATTTTCTATATTCGTCATTTTCTTCTTCAAATCTTTTTGAATTTGCAGTTAATGTATTTATTTCAACCGTAACCTTCTTATAAAATTCTTTGATAGATGTGACATCTTTATAATTTACATTTTTATTTATTAGAATATTACATGATATCCAATCATTTTCTATCTGAATTGATTTTTCTATCTTTTGTATTAACTCATCCTTATCAAAAATATTTAAATTATATTTTTTAGTTACATCTAACACAAAAAAATGCATCATAGTATGCATATCATTATTTTTAAGTAATTTCTCTAGGTAATAATCATATTTATGTTTAACTCTATCATTTGGAGAATCAGGTGTTAATTCCTTTAATTTTTTTAATATTTCAGTAATATGACCTATTGATATCAACTTGGAACTATTGCTATATAATTGATGCCCTGTTAAAATGATTAAAAGTTCATCAATTTGTTTATTAAAATCTAAATTATGAAAAAGTGTACCAGTAGTCTTTACTTCATTATTAGTTATAGGATTAATATCTTCATTATTTGTAATAGGCTTAATGGCTTCATTACTTTCATCTAAAAGATTGGATTCGTTTTTGACAGTTTCTAATAAATATTTAAGAAAATCTGTAGTGGTATTATTAGTTGAATCTTGCTTCTGGAAGAATAATGACGATAACTGCTCCGTATCATCACATTTGGTTACATTTAATATTTTTAAAATTCTATTAAAAATATTAAATTTTATTTCTTTATTAGAATCTGCTTCTTCACTATCAGAAACAGGATTAATTAGGCATGAAACTATCTTTGAAAGAAATGATAAATCAACGTTGTTATTGCTGCATATATTATTGTGCCTAAATTTGCATCGAAGATTCAATGTTGTTAAAGAATTTGCTTCAGAAATATTATTTTTTTTCTTTTCATATTTTTCAAAAATAGATATCTCATCATATAACATCTCACCAATCTTCTTGATAAAAGCATGTTGGTTTTCATTTTTCTGCTGTTGTATAAATATTATACTAAAAAAAACTATCATAGTAATAATTAAAATAATAACGGCATATCCAATCGGCATTGTGTCAAGCTTGGTTGATTCATCAGTATTTATAGTTCCTATATTATTTGTTACGATTTCATTTTCAATTTTATTAGCATAGTCTTGTTTAAATTTTATATTCCAAATATTTGTTTTCTCGTCTATAAGAATGCCATCAACATATAATGTAAACTCACCTTTTTGTTCTATTTTAATATTAACATCGGCAATGGAATTCGGTTCTAACATATTTATAATCAGTTTAAACTTAGATGTTGAACTCTTAGATTTTTCTGGGGCATAATCGTAAACATACCCATTATCATTATTTTTATCAGGTTCTAATTTCTTATCATCATTTTTTGACCATAATTCGACATTACTTTTTTTGGTAATATCTGTATTGCTTTTCTTAACAGCAATATAAATATTAATTGTATATGGAATCGAATCTGAACCTACGCCAGGTACAACAGATATCAACCTGGGTTGGGTTGCTGCAACTGATAGTACTACAGATACACAATGAATAATCAGGCAGATTATAAAATATTTCATAGTAAATAAATTAATTATTAATTTTCGCATTTATATATCCCTCATTTGCGTAATTGCTCTGGCCATAAGTTTTCATAAATTTTCTTATCTACATTTCCTACCGCACATGGATCTAAAACTTTGCCATTTACAATAATATTTAGATTTTTAGGATCATACTCAAAATTATAACTTTTCCCTGATACTGGCATAATGACTGCTGTCATATTATCCTCGATATCAGGTGCTTCATCACCTTGAGTAATTCGTGTTGAAAATATAACAGAACGACCTGCACTATTATCAAAGGTAACCTCAGCCTGATGCGGATGAGAGTTTAAACTTAATGTAGATATCCTTTTATATCTACCAGGACCAATCTGGGTATCATATACTCCATATTCACCAAATAGATAATTGGCATTAGGACGAGTGTTCATATTAACAATATGGTAAACTGCTCCTAAACAACACGCATCTTTAGATTCATCTCCTTCCAGAAAAAACGCCCCTCCATGTATATCTTTAATCGCTTTTCTGACAGGTTTAAATTGAGAAGCCTGACCAGCTACTACAACATATAAGTTATCTTTCATATTGTTAAATTTTCCACCTGTTGATAATTCTAACATTGTAAATAGATTATCTTTCTGATCATTTATAGAACAATTAATATAATTTTTCAATGAGTCTTTAAAGTTGTTTTTCACCTGTCTTTCAGGAGAAAATGCACAATTAAACTTCATTTTCGCTAATTTCTCATATAAAATTATCATATCATCAAATGATTTGATAGTTTTAGTAAAATAGACATGATGATCCTTTGCTATTAATATATTAAATATTGGTATTAGATTTTCAAAAACTTTTTTATTACTGTCTAATATTCTTCTTATTAAAACAGCATAAGTAGTATCATCATTTAATTCATCTATCTGTGAAATCATTTTTTTATATTCATTAATATTTTCAAAAATAAAGTTATTTTGCATTCCATCAATCAATTTACCGTATGTGCTTGTTTGCCATGAAAAACTTTGTGCAATTTGTTTTAATTTTGTAAGTGATGTTATGAAAGTTTGAATATGTATTTCATCTACAGGCTTTATCTCATCTGTACTTGCTTTATATGCATCATTTATCTGAGTTTTTGTATTGTCTATATCTAAATCTATTAAACTGTCAATCAAATTAACTCTCTTTTTCAAATATTCACATGCTTTCACAAAGTCTGCGTTATTTGACATGAATACATTCATATCATTAATATCATAATTTAATTTAACATTCTGTGATTTATTTAGTAGATTTAGTAAAAATTCATTAAATATATCAATCCTATCTTTTAAGTTCCCAAACGATAAAATCTTATCGTTTATACAATATAATAATGAACGTGTTAGGATTTCGCGAAAAACTAATGCTTTTTTAAATTTATCAACTGAAATATTTCTACCAAAAAATTTATTGAGTCCCATACTCTTTAAATATATTTTAGCAATTTCCAATGCATATTCACGGTGTTTCTCTATAGAAAGTATATCTCTGTTGATACAAAAATATTCATCCATTGAACGTTTTAAATCAAGTAATAAACCACCATCACTACTTGGAATACCTTCTGTTAAAACAGTAATTACTTCAGTAACCTCTGTACCACCAGACTCACGTAACAAACTAATCCGCGGTGTATCTGTATCGACTAAATCTTTACCATATTTTTTAAAAACAGATTTAATTACTTCCTCTAAGTGATTAACAATAATATAATCAAGCCTGCTACCACCGCTAGAGATACCAGTTCTGGCTAATTCAGCATATTGCCTATTATCACTAGCAAGTTTGCGTTGTCCAAGAGACAAATCTGTCGTACCTTTACCGACATCAATTGTAAGGATATAAGGGTTTTTTGCGTCACCAAAACCTGTCCCTATTTTCTCTGGTGTTTTAGAGTTCAAAATATAATGTGAAACTGCTTCAGATTCGTATAATGACGTAACTTCCCCAAAACCTAATCTGCCTTTAACAAAATCAATTATTTTTTTAACATGCATACAACTATAAACATTGGGAACTGTAATAACCAGATGGATTGATTCTTTAGGAATTGAATTATAACAAACAGTATTAGCTATTGTATTGTTGTTATTATTGAACATCTGATTATAAAGGGCTGGGATAACAAAATTATTAACTATTTGTACTATAAGATGTGAAATCAAAGTCTCTGGAGGCATTTTCACATAACTGTCAGGAGTCGTTGATTTGACAAATGGCAAGAAATTCTTATCGGCACCTCGCATGAAAAGTACTTTTGGATTTGGCATCCATTTTTTTATTGTTCCACCATATCCTGCCTGTTGAAAATATTTAAACAAACAATCATTTGCTATATTCTGTAACAGAATATCTGCATGTGAATGCGGGATATTAACAGGTACTACATTATCCATTAGTTGTATCTTGGTCTTCATCCTATTTGATTTTAAATTGTTATTTAAATAATAAACCAAATTACCTGTATAATAATCTGTTGCTACATCCTGTAAATTAATAACCTGAGCACCGCCTAGTTGAGTATTGAAATACGCGGCAGCAATAGATTCTGAACCAAGGTCTAACGAGATTATATGGTCAAGTAGTCCATTGTTTACCGGCGCATTAATAGCTTCATTTCGAGTAACATCAATCATACGGGTTATCTCCTTACCATAAACTTTATGGATGATGACTATTTTAATTTCTTTTGATGGCAATTGTTGCCACTGGGCATGTGCAGTATTATAATTATATGGCAGTTTTAGTATTTCAGGCATATCCTGAATGGCCCATATTATTTTACCATCTGTAGATTTTATCTGTATAGACTCCTGGCGTAACCACCCAAATAACCATTGTAAAATGGGGTGAATTAATTTTACCTTTAAAACAATTTCATCGGTATGCCTGGGAGCCAATATTGATAAATTTGGATATTTATTACCGTATTCCAAAGTAAATGCTTTGCCACATGAATTAACAAGGAATGATGCATGTGGAAAAAACACACCGAAATATACTAATAATGCTATGATAACAGCGAGTAAAATAAACCCAATAACTATTAGCGCTCTTTGTGTCTTATTCCAAATTGTTTGACTGGGTCGGTCTGGAAGTATAATGTTACTACGCCAATGATAATTAACGGCACTTTCTCCAAGAATATTATCCGACTCCAGACGTCTGGAGAATAGGTCCAGGAACAGGCTCCCGCCTTTAGGCGCTTTCCCATTCAAAGTTATTTTAACCTTGTTATTTTTTACATTTTGCTGGTTCCATTCATAATTATCAGATCCGATATGCAGACAATATTGCAAAGACGAAAGGTTACCATGCCAATTATTAAATTCCGGTGAAATTGGCAAAGAAACAACTATTACCGGGTCTTCATCACGGTCCTCGACCCAATGAATATTAGCAGCAGATAACGGTTCAAAAGCTTTTGCTGAAGATCGATATTGCTGACGTTCACGGGAAAAAACCTCAAATCCTTCGATAAAGATGTCACAGGCACTACCTGACAATTTATTTGTAATTCGCTTCTCATATGCCAGCCCTTCAACACCAGATTGTAATCCCCAAAAATATCCGTTTGCTATTTCACGACGCACTGAACGTTCCTGATCACGTGATTTTTTATTGGAAAATCGTTCAATTTCAATTACTTCATCACTTAAAGAAATGCCATTTGGCTTTGCGTCTGTCAATACAATAAGGTATGTATGGGCAATACGCAGATTCTGTGCTGCTTGACCCGCATGTTCCAGTCCTAATGGTTTTGCCCATGAATAAATTGAGTAGTTGTAAGTTTTCTTCGGGAAAATTACTGACTTAACCCAATCCTGAGACACATTCTTATTTGCCTCGCAAATAGGATGTAAATACTGTAAAGAGTAATCGTAAAAATATTTTATCTGTTGATAAGCATTGCTGGTACCACCATTTCCGATACCAAAATTATAAATCGTCAGATAATCACGGCCTGTTTTAAAACGGGGAATATTAGTATCTTCCTGTTTAAACCCATCTTCGAATAAATTTTTAACTAACTTTGATGCGGCACTGTAATATGCTGATCTAATTACCTGGTTTTGAACAGTGCTACCACTGGCATCAACAAGAATTATATAGTGATTGGGGTCAGTAAGTTTGAAATCACCGCCATAAACAACAGGAGACACCATCGTAAAAAATATTACGATGGTAAATATTATACCATTAAAGCTCCAATGCCGATTTAACATTATTTTGTCCCATATTATATAAAAGTTTATATAAATAACACTTATCCTTGCGCTATTGAATTATACATAAGAAATACTGTAAATGTCTACTAATTTAGAATCATAATATTTTTTTAAATATATAAAGAAAAAAATATATATTTAATATCTCAAATGTTTTACAAAACAGTTCTTAGTTTCAATAATTTAATTTTTTATCAAAAATTATGAGATACTTTAAGTTACAGAACTCTCGCTTCGACAAGTTCAACAGATTACCATTATGCGAGAAACCTCTGTGCTAATATTATCAGCATAAATTCGATTTAAGATTACCGCACTAATGTTGAGGCAATAGACGCAAGTAACTTTATTGTCGGTTCCCATACATGTATTGCCCATCCTTTAATTCCTGTATAACCTTTTATCATTATTGCAAGCATAACACCATGGATGGCTAACGTTACAGTACAAATATATATGGTAGAGAATATAATTCCTGTTTTAGCAATATCTGAATTTATTAATTCACCCGTATCTGCACTCGGGAATTTCTTTAATGTCCAACTACTTTTAAACTCCCGAATTGTGCTAAGAATATGATATCCAAAAGATAGTCCAATAAAAAAATCGTAGCATGATATAGTATCTCTATGAATAATTGGACGAAATACCACCATTAGAAAAGTTATCGTTGGTAAGACATATGGTGCAAGCGATACAAAATCTATAGCCAGTGGATAAAGACAATCCGGTGTGTAGATTTTATGCCTTACTATTCCGCCTTCTCCTTTTTTTACAACTATTTTTACAGGTATTATGCCAAACAGCAAACCTACCAGCGCATGAGTCAACTCATGCTCCCAAACTTCAAAACTCGGCATAAAACGTCGCAACAAGCCATCTGCAATCATGCCAATTATAATACCGACAATTAGTATGCTAATGGAAACACGCGATGGTAATGCAATTAAATAATAGCAAAACGCACCCCATACCGCAGGGAAAAATGCGACTAATAATGCACCAAATATAATATTCAGAACTAATTTATATTCTTTTTTTATAATTTATCATCCCATGTCAGGTGCGTCTTCCATGACAGTGTTATACAACTTAATTGTGTTTGTGTTCCCTGTTGGAACATACTGAATCTTCACTTCATTCTTTAAAGTAATCAAAGCACCGGCAATACTGGTAACTTTCTGTCCTCCGGTAACATCAATAAGTATTTCCCGGTGAGGTATTTGACATTTATGATGAAGATAGTCAATAGCATCTTGCAACACATGGGTCAATGCATCCAAATCCTCAAAATCAACCCCGTTCATATCATCAGGAAATTTTGTGACAATAGAAACCTCATCATTGGGCATGGTGTAATGGTCTATTATTTGCTTCGCATCTTCATAATTTGATACCGATCCTGGTAATGGGTCCCCATTTGGTTTCTTCCCAACAGCAGAGCAAATCAAAATTACTTTTTCCAATTTAGGTAAATTTGCATTTATTCCTCGCATTAACATCTCCCAATTACAACCTATTGGTGATAACGCCAGTGCTTCAACATCATCGTCTAAACTTTGACCATTAAAATCAACAGATGTACCTTTATTATTAATACTCCACAACTGAATACCGGTATTAAATGTTACATTAATACCCATGGTGGGTGTTGACAATAATATTATTAATCCTTTGTGCGGTTTTCTACTTTCATATAATTCCAATGTTCTAACTCTGGTAAAACTCTCTTTAAGTTTATAAATCATAAAAGAGAACCATACAAATATGAATATTGAAACAATTGTTGTAAAATATAACCAGAAATTTTCTACAGTAAAATATACTGTAGGCTTTTGTTCAGCAAAAAGGAATGAAAATATCTTTTTTAAACCTTCTGTTACAAAATCGGCAATTGTAAGGTTGCCCAAAACGAGAAACACTATGCAAATAGCGTCTCTATTTTTCTTCATTAAGCTTTTCAGATTTCCAAATTTACTTTTTATTACATCTAACATCTTTATTCACCCTTCAAAATCAGCGTTAGCATTTGACCAACAACAATACTGTCATTATGCGACTGCACAACTACATAGCCTTCAAGGCGCGGATCAAAACAGCCAATAGCGGTGGTAGCATGTGCTTTATGCATTATCATACCATACCCCCAAATAGGCCCTCTGCCTTCTATAAGTATTATATTTCTACCACTTACCTCAGGCATTTTTGAAACTGCGGTAGCAAACTCCTGTGGTGTGGTGTTCCCACCAGGTATCTCAAAAGAAATCTGCTTGACCGGCATAATCGTTTCGGTCACTTTTACATCTGTTATTTTTATAACTGGTTCCGACATTATTTGCTCCTTCTATTTTGAATTTCCTTAACAAATTATAACAAATTATGATTTGTTGCACTGTCATCTATCCAGATATTGAATGCTTTTCTTTTATCATCATTATTAATAAAAATAATAGCATACCATGAAATTCCTGTCTTACTAATTGTTATTTGATAATTATCACATATCTGTGTAAGCATATTTACCAAAGCTATCCTTTTATCAGTTCTGTTAAAATCTTTAATCCCACAGAAAACATCTCTGATTATCCAAATATTTGACCCGACCTCTATTGATACCCATCCTATATTTTCCCAACAATTTACTCGTTGAAAATAAGTCTGTATAGAATTAATCCTAAGAATATGTTGGTCATCTGCCATAAGTCGTTCCGATTCTTTAATAGGAACCAATATGGGTTTTATGCTATAGTCATTTAAATAAAGTTGCTCCACAGCAAGCATATCTTCCGGTGGATTTATCTGAATTATTTTGCCAATTTCCGTAAATAAGTTTTTACACTCACTTAGTCCCAGTATTTTCACTCGCCAAGCGGATGCAATCAACTTTTCTTCATCATTTACAATTCTGTTAGGACGAATCATTACACATTGAGCATTTAATCCTCCTAACATTTGCGTGGTATCATGTGATGCTTTTATATGTGTTATAAAAGCATCACTTTCCGAATCTACATCTTTTAATTTACAATCAAAGATAATCAATCGGCCGTTATTATTTACTATAACATCAATTTCTTGCTGCACATTCCCATGTTCTTTACTTTTAGAAACAACATTTATGTCGATTTGACTTTTATCTAATCCTATCAACATTATTGAAGCCGCAATGAATTGTTCAAATAATAAACCACTTGATGTATTTTCCGGGTTAACATCAATTTGTTGAAATAGCTTTTTCCAATTCCAATTCTCCGATTCACCCAGACTCAGCATAGTTCTCATATTATCCATGCTGATTGATGTAAATATCTCTTTTGTCCCTGCATACCATATCAAATCATCTTTACTTTGAAATTGTGTTTTAATAAGATTAAGCAGTGGCACATTATTTAGTGTATCAAAGGGGATAAATTTTCCATCCATTTTATCAGCGATTATCAACCCCAACAAATCAAGGGACAAACCATACCATCCACCCAACTCACAGTAAATAAAATCCCATTTTCTTAATCTATTTTGCATTATTAATGTATTAACCGCACCGGCAAATATTAATTTTGTACCACCAGTAGCATTTATAACCCAATTCGATATCTCTTGATTTCCGTCATACCATGCTGATACCTGCTCAACAACTTTATCCGGTGTCATTGGCATACCATCTATGGGCATTACGCATTGCAGGTCAGGATATTGAAGTTCGCAAAACTTTTTTATTCTCTGTGCAGGCATTGCCGATCGTTGTTCATCATTTGTGTGGTATATATACACATTGGTTAAATTAGCGTTTTGGTGATACCACTCTATACTTAGCAGATTTGGCCACACCTGTTCTGACGCAAACAATATTAAAGCTGTTTTTTTATCAATAGTCATAAGTAAACCGTCATTCTAATTCTGTTACAAAATCCGGAGAAAACATATCCGGAGGAGTAATTTTCTTATCTTTCGCTATTATTTTTAATATCATATCTGCAAATGCGGCCATTCCGTTTTTAACATCATCTTCATAATCTTGTTTATTTATTGGAACTGTACCATGTGCAAAAAGGCTCATATTTCTTCGTTCAATAGCACTTAATAATTGTGATTTAAATAATTTATATTGTTCAGCAATTTCTGGACATTTATAAGCCGTTAATTCCCATGATTTCATTAATCCTAATTTAATCTCAGTTTGCCCTTCGTCTATCTTCCACATCCATTCCGCAGGTATTTCAGCAACAGGACATTCACTTGTTTTTATCCCACACTTAACCAATAACAATGTTTGCGCTATTAATTCAACTGCTCTGTAATGTCGGCCTATGGCATCATCATATCGTCCCTGACTGGCCCTTCTGCGAGCATTCGCTAAAATATCTGTAACCAGCATAAATCCAATCTTCGGGTTAGGTTCTACCGCATCTTTATCTTCAACTTTACCAGCATCAGCAGTTATAATATCCTCTAATTTACCAAGAAATGCTATATGTTTGGGATACTTTTTAGTTGAATTCAGGAATTTTATGGCAGATTTATGGTCGAACCTATCCCAGGCATCAAAAGCCTTACAAATAGCCAACCATTCACTTACCATGTTATTAGTTGTGTCAGACAGGTAAACACGCAATACTTTCTCTGCTGATGCGTAATCATAAGATTTTAATAACCTGTTTATCTCTTTTTTTATCCGTAATAAAATAACTGATTCAACCTTAGCACGAGTAAGAAATTCGCAACCATCCTGTACTGCAACCAGGTTTGGTCGAAAACCGGTCACCAACATAATATTTATCTTACCATCATCTAATGCCGCACACGCCAAACCTGCTGACATTGATTTAGTACTGCCGGTATAATCTGCGTATATATTTGCCTGTGAATCATTTGCGCGTATCTGTTGTATAACATTTGCACATTTACTATAACAATCACTCAAATCATCGGGGTCAATATCATAGATTGATAAGTTATATTGGTCTGGAGCTAAACCAGTTTGAGCAGGTATGCATGGTTGGTCTGCAGGTTGCCCGGGTCTGCCACCACACACCAGTCCTGCACCCGTAACTTGTGTGTATGATCCTTTGCCTTCGGTTGTGTCTTTTGAACATAAAAACACGACATGATCTGGTTCTAATGTGGTAATAGCTCTCACTAACGGTTGATAGGATCCACCCACTGTAAGCAATAAGTATTTCATAAATATATCCTTTTATCTGTGCCACATCCGATTGTTTGGACACAACTTTAACCTATATACCACTGTTTGTCGTGAGATTTCATTTTCTTAATATTATCGGGCTTCCAGCGGCATAATGAAGTCCAACTTCTCTAACCGATATAAACGGTTATAATCATGTCATTATTGTAGCACTGCCTTTCAAATCCCGTCAACTTTATTCATCTATTTTTCAAACTTTGCTCCAGCCTTCTCATAAAATGTTTCACCTTCAGGACAAGGCCCTCCCGGTCTTTCACATGTCGGGATACATGAAATCTTAAGTGATGAATTCACGTTATATCGACAAGACATAACATCATAATTATTACAAAACGAACAGAGAGAACCAGAATTTTTACAAATAGTAGTACAAACTTTAGCCGTATCAGCACCGTAGCCACTACAATGATTGCCTTTCGACTTCATAGTGCCTTCGCTAATTTTTTTTAAGAATATTAAACTCAAGAGGGTCACCCTTAGCACAAGCAAAGGTGAACTCATCTCCATCAAAATTATGTACAAGAAAAGCACATGATTCTGCACCCTGGAACATCTTACAAACCTTTTTAGCGTGATCTTCTGGTAATTTATTCATTATATTCTCCTTAGATATAGCCTTTCATAACATACGGCATTCTTATAGCCTGAACCACTATTCACATGATTAAAGGATTCACAGATTCTTTAATTACTAAAGACAATTGCAATAACCAAAAGTATTGCGAGCATCTTGCTCGCAAAAATCCGAGGAGGATGCTCGGAATACTTCTGGTTGATTAAGTTTTGGACAATCCTTTTCAATTTGTAATTATTAAAGCCTTCGGCATTCTTCTAGTCGTTGCAACGATAACATCTTTTCAAAGGGAGCAAGTCATGAAAAATTTGTTTCAATGCCTTCGGCATTCTTATAGTCGTTGCAACTCAGCCACTCGTGGTAGTTTTCAGATTCAACCAGGAGCGTTTCAATGCCTACGGCATTCTTATAGTCGTTGCAACAAGGCATTTGAGCTCGAAGGAATGCAATACCGACTCGTGTTTCAATGCCTTCGGCATTCTTATAGCCTGAACCACAATTTACATGATACCAAAATCCACTGATTTTGAATTAGTAATTAAGACTTTATTTAAAATAATTTGTAATTTGTAATTATTAATTTGTAATTATTAAAGCCTTCGGCATTCTTCTATTCGTTCGAACCAAGGATGCTTGGACAATAAAAGTTATCGATGTCCGCCCGTTTCAATGCCTTCGGCATTCTTCTAGTCGTTCGAACAGCATATCTGCTCGTAGGGGTGATCGACATTTTTGGCGTTTCAATGCCTTCGGCATTCTTCTAGTCGTTCGAACAAGAACTGATGCTCAAGGGTAATACTCTTGACCCAGAGTTTCAATGCCTTCGGCATTCTTCTAGTCGTTCGAACATCACTGCAGTCAAAGCAGTTGTTAGCAAAAATGCTTCGTTTCAATGCCTTCGGCATTCTTCTAGTCGTTCGAACACATTGTTAAAACCAAAGTGGCAGGAGCAGTTCTGTTTCAATGCCTTCGGCATTTAATTAATATGAACCTTAATTATTATATTACCATAATTCACTGATTTTGAATTAGTAATTTAGACTTTATTTTAAATAATTTGTAATTTGTAATTATCAATTTTTAATTATTTAAGCCTTCGGCATTCTTCTAGTCGTTCGAACATGGGCAATTACTGAAGTTATAATTAATTTGCTTAAGAAGTTTCAATGCCTTCGGCATTCTTCTAGTCGTTCGAACTTAGCTGGACAGATCGTATACCTATTTTCAGCCACGTTTCAATGCCTTCGTCATTCTTCTAGTCGTTCGAACTTCATGGGTGGCAAACACTGGTGTGTTGACAATGCACGTTTCAATGCCTTCGGCATTCTTCTAGTCGTTCGAACAACCCCGGCCAATGTGTGGAATAATTATCCACCAAAGATCGTTTCAATGCCTTCGGCATTCTTCTAGTCGTTCGAACATGGCATTAATGGCACCAACGGAATTACAACTACGTTTCAATGCCTTCGGCATTCTTCTAGTCGTTCGAACGGTCAACAAATGCAAGGTAACGATTTTTTGACTAAATAGTTTCAATGCCTTCGGCATTCTTCTAGTCGTTCGAACCTTAAAAGGAGCAATCAAATGAAACTTATCAACATCGTTTCAATGCCTTCGGCATTCTTCTAGTCGTTCGAACATAACGCCGATGCCCCACTTATGAATGTCATGGATCCGTTTCAATGCCTTCGGCATTCTTCTAGTCGTTCGAACATCGCATGACCGTCGAGGAACGCGACGCGCTATGTTTCAATGCCTTCGGCATTCTTCTAGTCGTTCGAACCAGATACTGACCGTGATCTTTTGACCGACTTGAGTAAGTTTCAATGCCTTCGGCATTCTTCTAGTCGTTCGAACCGCAATTCCAGAAGAAAATGAAATGCCAGAAGTTGGATGGTTTCAATGCCTTCGGCATTCTTCTAGTCATTCGAACCGGTCGACGCATACGCACACGTTTGAAGTTTAAATTAGTTTCAATGCCTTCGGCATTCTTCTAGTCGTTCGAACTCACACGTTAAGTTCACTGTAAACATAAACAGTGGCAAGTTTCAATGCCTTCGGCATTCTTCTAGTCGTTCGAACGGAACCTTAAAAAATGAAAACAAGCAAGATTTGGAGTTTCAATGCCTTCGGCATTCTTATAGCCTGAAACATAATTTATATGATACCAAAATCCACTGATTTTGAATTAGTAATTAAGGCTTTATTACAAATAATTTACAATTTGCAATTATCAATTTGCAATTATTTATGCCTTCGGCATTCTTCTAGTCGTTGCAACCTCTGATACCTGATCGAACCGACCTGATTTCATCGCGTTTCAATGCCTTCGGCATTCTTATAGTCGTTCGAACTACCGTACGTTTACGCAGCGGTCGCAACCGTGCAACCCTGTTTCAATGCCTTCGGCATTTAATTAATATCAACCTTAATTATCATATTACCATAATTCACTGATTTTGAATTAGCAATTAAGACTTTATTTTAAATAATTTGTAATTTGTAATTATCAATTTGTAATTATTTAAGCCTTCGGCATTCTTCTAGTCGTTCGAACTCTGGTGTTGGTGCCTGTGGGATCGTTCAAATGTTTCAATGCCTTCGGCATTCTCCTAGTCGTTCGAACGTAATACAATGATAGATACTCGTTGCAAAGTTCGTTTCAATGCCTTCGGCATTTAATTAATATGAACCTCTATTATCATATTACCATAATTCACTGATTTTAAATAAGTAATTAAGGCTTTATTACAAATAGTCGAGTAGAGAATTCCATACCATTGATGCACCAATAGCTCTGGTAACCGAAC